>CALXCW010000006.1 GCA_944386905.1 uncultured Oscillospiraceae bacterium | reverse complement strand
TACCCGTTTAATTTCAGTCTCATTCTGAACCTCCATTGCGCTTTAAACTTAGCGGCTTCCAATCGGCCAGCGGCACAAAATTGAGGGATGCCTGGGCATCGTCGCCGCCCTCCAAATCTGGCATATCCTCCAATTGACGGATATCATTGACGGTAAACGCGCCATTGTTTTTCATGCTGGTGTACCAGGAGCCACGGCTCGTGGTGTCTCCCTTGAGCTCGGCCATCATATTGATTCGGATCTCCAACCCGGCGGCAATGTCCGACATGGTCAGGAGCCGGTAGGTGAGCTCCTCCTCGTAGGCCGTGCAGATAGGGTGGAGCGTGGAGACGACGTAGTCGATGGCATTTTGCTCGTTGCTGCCATACGCTTGTTTGCCCTCCTGGAGTTTATAGAGGGGGACGCCGAAAAACCTCGCGATGTCCTTGATGCTGACTTCCTTGTCCTCTACAAACTGCGCCTCCTTGTTGGACGCGCTGAGCGGCTTATAACTCAGGCCAAAGTCCAGGATGGCAATGCGGTGGGCATTGGTAGAGCCGCCGTGATATTTCTCCCAGTCCCGGCGTAGGAGCTCCTTTTTGGAGATCTGCTTTTGCGGGTCGCTGGGATCTGTAATCTGTCCGCTTAAATCGGACTGGGTTTCCAGGATACCAAGGGGCTGTCCGCCGCTTTCATAGTACCGCCGCCCATAGTCCTGGGCGGCACGCGCCCCGGCGATGACCTCACTGGCACGCGCCAGGACGGACTGGCCGAGGATGCCGTTGCGGGTCGCGCCTTTAAAATGGCAGATCTCCGTGCCGCTTACGGTGCGCGGCTCTCCGGTCCGCGGGTTGATGAGGCTATACCAGACGCGCCCCTCCGTATCCATCCAGGGTTGTACCAGCTGCCAGGGGACTGGGATCAGCTCCACGGGCTGCATGGTGCGCGGATCGCGGATGATCCACTCGTAGGCGTTGCCGCCCTCCAGGCGTGAGGTTTCCAGCATCTTTTTCATCACAAACGGCGTCATGGCCTCGTTTGGGCGGGTGTTGAGCAAATAGAGGATCTTGTGCTGGATGCGCTCCCGTGTATTTGTGTCCAGGACGTAGCAGGGGAGTTTGGCCACAGAATCGCTCAAAATCTCGATGCACCGGTCAACGGCGGAGAGTTTTCGGGCGGTTGTCTCCGGTGTTCCTGGATAGGACGCAGCCGGGAAGGATCCAGCAGGCATCACCGTGACGCTGGCGCGGCTTTCGACGGGGGGAGCCCGGCGCATGGAATGGAGCGCGGTTGTCAGGCTCATTTGGCGTCACCTCCAAAGATGGCGGAGATCACGCCGCCGGCCAAGATCAGCGCACCCGCCGCGATCACGCCGGCAGCCAGGTGGATGAGACCCACGCCGATGGACGTGATGGCGGCGCCTGCAATGATGGCGACCTCCGTCCAATTGATTCGTTTCTTGTCCATATATGCCTCCTGTGTCCAATTTGGACACCTCACAGGGTAAAGCCGCCGCGCTCCATGGCTGCGGCCAGATCCGGCTTTTTATTTCGGTCGATCATCCAGACGGCCACGGCGATGATGAGTGCCACCGCCGGATCAATCCGCCCGGGTGACCGGTTTTTCATGGGCTTGATATTTTCGTTTCCGTCTACCGCGCACCGGACGTTCCCAAACGTCCAGCGGAAGCAGGTATTGTGCACGTGCCGCATGGTGTGTTCCAACATTCCGCGCTCGACTTCCTTCATTGCGGGACTCATGTTTTTCATGTCCTGGGGGATCTCCACTACCTGGACAATAGGCATAAGCCGCTGGGTGATGGTGCGAGAGAGGTATGGATCAAACCCCACCATTTTGAGGTCAAAAATGCGCTTGGCCTCTGCAATGGTTGATTCGACATCGGCATAGTCAATGGTGTCACCGGGGCAGATCTTCAAAAATCCTGCCCGCTCCCAATTCCTATATGGGACATTGTCCCGGATTTCGGCGCTCTCCAGGTCTTTGCTGGAGCGCCAGATATATGGCATCCATACGGCACAATCCAGGCCGGGCTGTGCCGGGAAAAACAGCACAAATGCCGTGAGGTCAGTGGTAGAGGAGAGGTCGACCCCGCCATAGCAGGTGAGGCCGCGCAGGCGCTGGAGCCATTCGGCGCGCTCTTCCATTTTGCTCGGGCCCCATTGCAGTTTGTCGTACAGCGTCAGGCTCAGCCAGGAGACTGCCTTTACTGCGATCCACTGATTAAGCCGGAGCCAGCGGAAAAGTTTTTCGGCGGCCTCGGACTTTTTTGCCTCGGCGGCCTCCTGGCGCAGCGTGCGGATTTTGAGGTGCTTCCCAAGCGACGGGTTGCAGCGGTACCAGAGCGCCTCATCGTAGATATCAACAGCGGCGAGATCCTCCGGGTCGTCACCATAAAATGCGGTGATGCCGTACAGAATGGGAAGCCAGGTATCGAGGTCTTTGGCGAGGAGTGCGTCCATGGCGCCGGGGAGATTTTCTTCGGCCACCCGCTTGAGGCTCAGCACTTGCCGCGGATCTCCGCCCTCTTCCAGCACTGTTATGAGCTGCCTGGCATCGCGGATCCCGACGGCTTTTTCATGGATCTCCCAGCCAATGGAATTGCGATCTGGATCGTCACCTGCTGTGGTCAGCACGATCCACACCGGCTGCCGCCGGCTGGAGCCGGCGCCAAAGGTCATCACATCCCAGAGATCCCGGTTGGGCTGGGCGTGCAATTCATCAAAGATCACACAGCTCGGCTTGTAGCCGTGCTTGCTGTAGGCTTCGGCGGAAAGGACTTTTAACCGGCCAATGATCTGCCATTCCATGACGCCGATGGGCGTTTTGCGCTGACGACGGTACAAAATTTCCCGGCGGGATTCCACCAGTTTGAGTGTGCCGCGCTCGAGCATTGCAGCCGTCCAAGTGGCGGCCTGGAGCATGTACACGGCGGCATTGTAGACGATGGATGCATTGTCCTTGTCAGCCGCGCAGATGTAGACCTCGGCGTTAAGTTCGCCGTCTCCAAACAGGTGATAAAGCCCAAGGGGTGCGGCCAACTCAGATTTTCCGTTTTTCTTCGGCAGTTCTTCGTAAAGGTACTGATACCGCCGGTACTGTTCTCCGGTGTCGTCATCCACTTCCAGCGTGGAGTAAAATTCCATGATGGCCTCCCGCTGCCAATCGTATAGGGAGAAAGGACGGCCAGTGTCGGTGGTGGGGAAACGCTCGATAAACTGGCAGACAAATTCGCCCTGGGAGGCGTCGTAGATGGCGCTCATGCCCCACTGGCGGCGCGCTGCCGCTCTTTCAAACGGCGGGTAAACTCGTCCTCCGGCTCGTCCGGTTCGGCTGCCTGCGGGACGATAAGGCGGCAGCGGGAGGAAATAGTCAGCCCCATTTCAGATGCGCAGCGGCGGGCAGCGGCAAAATACTTCGCCTGTACTTCCGCCCAGAGTTTGGCTTGCTTTCCAAAAGCCACATCGCCGAGGAGCCCTTCCATCTGCCGGGTCGCCAGCTCCCACTGGTGGAGAGCCACCAGGTACTGGCCAAGGGTGTCAGCGTCCAGGTCGGTATAGAGGCCGACTTTTGCCAGGCGCTTGCCCAGTTTGCGAAATTCAGATTTCAGCGCTTTTGCAACATCGGGTGGGAGATCACGCCCCAGCCATTTCGGCACGGTGATCTTCGTTGCCGGCGGGATGTTCAGTTCAGAGGCGCGGCGCTCTGCCTCCTCGCCCTTGGTCAGGTGCTTTGCCCCGCGGGCTTTCAGCACGTCGATGGGTTGTCTCGGCCCCGGCATATGCGGCGCCTCCTTTCTGGGTGCTCGATGGGGAGAAAAATTTACGTGAAAGGCCGGGCTACGGTGCCCAGGCGTCCCCCGAAAACTTCAAACCCCCGGGGGGAGGGTGCAGAGATCCGCGCGGGCGAGGACACGGGCGCGCCCGCGCCCAAGCGTCCAGCAAGTTTCTCTCGCACCGGCGCGATTATTTGCGCCGGTTTCGCATGGACTTTGCCGTCTTTTGGCTGTGGTGCTGATGGCAAAGGCTCTGCAAATTTTGGGGGTCGGAGAACCGCGCCCAGTCTCCCTCGTGGTCGATGATGTGGTCAACATCTGTCGCCTTGGTGCGGATCCCCATCCGGGCACATGCCGCGCACCACGGCTCCTTGGCCAGCTGCATATTCCGCAGCATACGCCAGGTCTCGGTCTTGTACAGCCGGTGCCAGGCAGACGCGTCGCTGCTGCGCTGATCCACTGCCCGGGCTGGGCGGTGGGCAGTGCAATACCCATCCGGCACCAGCTCGGTGCAGCCAGGGTGGCGGCATGGCCTAAGCGGTTTCTGGCTCACGGGCTATCACCTCCGGGCAAACAAAAAGAGCCAGGCCAAAGCAAAAGCGCCACTCGACTCCCGCGTTGGGGTCAAGTGGCGCTGGCGCATTGGCACTGGCTCTCAGGTTCGATATTCACGATGGTTTCATTCCTGCATCGCTTGCAGTAGACGGGCAAGCGCTTAGCCTTGGTGTCCGGCTCCACGCGCATCATCCGCGCCCAGCCGCACACGGGGCACACCGCCCATCCGTTCTGTATTTTCAGTATAGCACAATCGCCGTGTTTGTTCAAGGCTTTTGCCTCCTTTTGTCACGCATTTTCTAAATTTATACACTGCTACAAGGCCAAATAAAAATGCGATGTTCATTTTTTGCGCCGTCGCCTGGGCTTTTGCGGCGGCTTCTGTTGGACAGGCTTTACCGCCCACGTAGGCAGGATACATTTAATAAAGTGTATCGCACCATATTCCGTCGTCGTCGTTTCATTCTCCAGGACGACGGATCCAGGAGGCGGACTGATGTCCATAATGTCGGAGCATTCGCCCTGCTCCACGACTGGCCTGGCTAGGTTGCGCGATGGCGACCATGCGTGCTGCCCAGGCCGGAGGCGCCCCGTGTGGAGCAGTTCCTTGCACAGGTACTTCGCCCATGCCGTGTATCCTTTTAAATCGATCCTGGAAAAATCTAAATTGTCGCCCCACTTTGCCCAGTGACCGCGAATGATCTCCTGCACGTCCGGGATAGCGTTGACCACGATATGATGGTGCATCCTATGATCTCCGTGCGACCCCTCATGCACCAGGAGATATTTCAGTTCCTGCCCCGCCAGCCGGTAGGACTGGCGGAGCATGGAGAGAAATTTTTTGGTGTTTTTCTTGGCGGCATCCAATGTAGTCGGCAGTGCTTCATCCCGGTATGTGAGGGTTACCACCAGATCTGACGATGTAAAGTTTGTGGCCATAATCTGCTCAAACTGTACCGCGGCGCGCTTGTCGTTGATCTTCTGCCGCGCCTCGCTCACGCACCGCTGCCGATCCCGCTTGGCGTCCTGCGAATCGGAAGCGCCTGGCATGGAGTATGAGACGCCGTAAAAATACCGGCCACAGTATTTATAGGTATAGCGTTTTGCCATTTACACCTCCATGACCTCTGTCCGGCCAAGCAGCCAGTCGATGGACACACCCAAAGCTTCGGCCAAAAGAAATACAAAACCAGTATAACATGCGCGACTGCAATCAAATTTGTCCATATCTTCAATATCAAGCAATTCACGAATATCTTCATGAAGGCTATCAATATTGTCATTATGTAATCCAAGTTGTGGATAATTGCGCTCAATCTTGCACAGGTTGTTAGCAACTCCCATACACCATGTATGCCGGAAGTTCATTGCGTCCTCCAGTCTCTGCGGGAATTTGGAAAGAGGAAGGGAGGCAAAGTTCTGATCTTCGACCGGCTTCTCCTGCGTCTGCGGTGATGCCGGCTCTGGATTCTCCATGGCACGCTTCTCGGCTTCAAACAGCTCTTGCCGCTTTTTGACCTTCGCCTGGTCACACCGTTCTTTGCAGGTTTCTTTCTCGCACTCATAGCAGCAGCCGGGGCAGAGTTCGGGGTGCCCTTTTGCTTTGTGATCTCGGATGCTCTGCCAGTTCCGGCATTCAATGGGCTGCCCGTTCTCCCTGAGCTGATGATCGGTATACCCCAATGCTTCGCCGGGGCAATCGGTGCGAAGCCAGTCCAGAGATCTCTTTTCCCGGTATGTTTGCACATCAGCGGCACAAGGCGTGATGCCGTGCTCATCATACCGTTCCAGCAGTTTGGTCTGCTCTCCTGCGTCCAGCCTGGCCAGTTCATAGGCTGCGGAGGCGTTTATGGTATTCTTTTTTAAAAGATCCATAAACGGCGGGATCAGGTTTTTCTGGATAACCTCCATCCGCGCCAACTCTGTGCGGGAAATCTCCAACTGCTCGGCCTGGATGTCCCGGAGTTTCCCCGGAAGTTTGACGCCCTCGTCCTTGAGTTTCACCAGGATCCTTTTCAGCCGCACCGCTGCTTCCATCTTTTCCACATAGCTAAGCTGCCGCGCGGTGGTATTGGTCTGGATCAGCACCATCTGCTCCATGGCCTCCGACATAGGAGGCAAAACAACACATGGAGCCACCCGCCAGCGTGGATCCTTCTTGTCCGCATCATGAAGCTGCTGGAGCGCTTTCAACCGCCGGTGACCGGCCAAGAGGCGGAAATGCTCGCCAGCCTCCACCACAACCAACGGCTGGAGAACACCGTGCACCTGGATGGATTCCATGAGATCCTGCACGTCCTCAACCTCGAAAAAGTTTTTTTCGTTTTGGTCGATCTCATGCAGCGGGATCTGTCGGATCTCCCCCGTGTCCATTTCGGACACGATCCGGCCAAGGCCAGCCGCTTCTGCAAGATTAAAGCCCATCCTGCGTCACTCTCCTGTTGAATTTTTCAATGATGTCGGTTGCGGCCTTTGCTGCGTTGTATGTATACTGTCCTACGTTTTCCATCGGGTCTCTGCGATAGCGAAACTCCATGCCGCAGTTAAGGCACAAAAGTGAATAGTCAGGAATAACGGGAAGAGTGCCGGATGCCTGGCACAGCATAACATCTCCGCCACAATGCGGGCATTTTTCAATTTTCATAATCGCGTCCTTTCTGCAATGATTATTGCTTTATGTATATTTCGTCTGTTGGCTGGATGTTGAAAACAAGCTTTTGGGGGATAATCTTGCACCGCCCATCCCGGTCAGCCTCGACCAGCTTCCGAAGCCGGTCAAGGTCATAGTCGTCGCCCAGGATGTCCTCGATGGAAGCTAGGCGCGCGGCAAGTTCTTTCACGCAGTCAACGAATTCGTCAATTGTATTCTCTGCGACAGGCGGAAAATTTTTATGCACCCAAAATTCTCCGTCAAAAACAGTCAGCCGCTCCACGCTTATTCCTCCTTTGCGTAAAACTTTTCCATGTCCTCTAGTGCCTTGCTCACATGGTCAGGGCAGCAACGACACTCAGGCAATGTGTCATCTGTCATATAGTCGATATAACCGAGACAGTAAATGCGATCTTTCTTCCCGTCGTTCCATTCATGGCTTGGCCGACCGCGCTTTTTCAGCTTGCACTTAACTGTTGCCACGCTTATTCCTCCTTCCCCAGCCATTCCAGCACAAATTTCCTGTAGTCGATCCCCGCGCCGGACAAGCGGGAGTATACCTCCAGAGGCTGGGCGTACCATGTACTCTCATCAACTTTGTCCGTCCGGCGGATGTGCGTCTCAAACACCGGGACACCGCGGGCGCGGAGCATTGCCTCGGCCTGGTGGATGACCTCGGCATTGTGCCACTGGGTGATAAGGCAGCCATCCACGCGGCATCGCTTGTTGATCCGTCCCAGCTCCCGGATCTGCGCCAGAAGAAACTCCATGCCACGCACGGAAAAGGCGTCAAGTTTTACGGGGATTATCACGCTGTCAACCGCCGACAACGCAGCGATAGACGCAGCGGTGAAGGACGGCGGGCAGTCAATCAATACATAGTCGTAGGCGTCGTCCTCTTCCAGGGCGTCTCGGAGATCCGCCATAGCATTGCAGCAATGCTGCCGGTTTGCGTAACTATCTACGTCGAATAGATCCGTAGTGCTTGGCATAATGTCAATTTTAGAATTTCCAGTATCCCGTATTGCCTCATCGTATACGCAAACTGTACCGGCCAAAATCGCGTCCAATCCGCACCCGGGCTCCAGCTCGTCCAAATAAAACGCCGTAGCGTCGCCCTGCGGGTCGGCGTCAATTACCAACACCCGCTTGCCATGTAGCGAGGCCAGGATTTCCGCCATGTTTACCACGGTGACGGTTTTTCCAACGCCGCCTTTTACGTTCATAATGGCGCTCATTTTCATAGTTATTTTCCTCCTCAGTGTGCTGGAATGCAAAACTCTCAAGAAGTTTGTTTGTCCCGAACTCAAATTCCACGGTAAAATACCGCCTTTTTGGATGGATGTACACCACGCGCCCGCGCATCAATTTGGGCTCGTTCGGCTTTGCGTCGTCCGGCCTCCATGTCCCAACCTCCTGGATCAGCGCGGGGGCATAAACGATATCACCTATTTCCATATATCCTCCTAAAACGGGCATTCCGCGTCCGGTGCGTCATCAATCGGAAAATCCTGCAACCGCATCTGCGGATCCGATTGCACATTGGTATGGCGCGGTTTCGTCCGTGCAGGCACATAATGCTCTCTGGCAAATGCAAACCGCTGCACCGTACCATCAAAAGCCAGGTTGATTTTCGTTTTGGCGCCCTCTTTGTTTTTGGCAACCTTTAGCTCGCGGTCGGATTTGTAGTTATCCGGATCTGATAAATACAGGAGCATGGCAACGTCGGCATCCTGCTCGATCTGGCCGGATTCGCGGAAAGAGGCCATGGTGGGGCGCTGCATTTTGCCCTTGACGCTCTCCGGCCTGGTAAGCTGCGCCAGCGCAATCACGATGATTTGGTAGTCCTGCGCCAGGCGGTGAAGATCCTGGGAGATGTTGGTCACGATCTCATACCGGTCGCGGCCTTTCCCGCGGACGATTTGCAGGTAGTCCACAAATATCACCTGCTGATGGCGCGACAACGCAAGGCCCTTGATCTCCTGCACGGTGAGACTAGATGCAGGGACAAAATCAAAATACAGTTTGGAAAAATCCGTGGCTGCGTAAGCAGCTGCGTTGCATTGCTCCTCGGAAAACCGCTTACGCTTGATATCGCCCAGGGGGATCCCGGCAGTGGCGGCCAGGATCCGGCGCGCTGCCTTGGTCTGGTTGGTCTCCAGGCTGTAAAATCCAACGTGGTATTTGGATGCCATCGACCGGGCGATTTGCAGCGCCAGCGCCGTTTTCCCCGCCGATGGGTAACCACCAAGCACGACAAAGTCTCCGGCTTCCAGCTGGACGATATCGTCCAGCTCCCGCAGCCCCGTGGGAACCAGTTTGGGTGCTTGTGCGTCGTTGAGCTCCTCTAGCATGATCCCGGCCATATCGGCAGCGGTGTAGACCTGTACTTTCCGGCTTGTGACGGCCATGGCGTTGAGACGATCCAGTTTTTCCTGGATTTCATCCATGTCCTCCGCCGCAGTGATCTCATAGCAAACGGATTTGATTTCTGCGGCGCGGCGGTATATTTTGAGACGATCTACGTACCACTGGACATCGTCTGTACCATGGTGCCATGCCTCTTGCAGGAGTAGCTCGGCATCATCACCCAGCGCCTCCCGCAGCGGCGGGATCTCCATCGGAGCGCCGGAATTGTGGATGCTCGTGATGGCATCCCACAGCGTCCTGGTGGCGATCGCTGTAAAATCCTCCCGGCTCAGCTGTGCCACGACATTGCCGATGACGGACGGCGTGCGGATCATCTCTGCCAGGATTGTCCATTGCATCTGCACCAGGTTATCAGGGGCTGATAGATCCATGCTCCTCACCTCCAGACGCCTTTAAGAGCGGCAGATATTCCGGCCACCGGTGCGGGCGGATGGGGCGCCGGTGCGGCTCGGTGGCAAACACCAGCACCAGCGCCGTCCCGATCCGCGGATAGGTATCCGTGTAAAACCAATCGATCAGTTCACCGTTGCGGATCCTCTGCTTGATCTTGTTGTGATAGGGGTACATCAAAGCCACCATCCTTGTTCCGCGCTGCCGCTTTTGGCATAAACCCACGGCACACCCGGTTATCTCCATCGCACCATCCATACGCGTTGACGCACTCCGGCCGGCGGTTAGCGCAGTACGGCGCGGCATTATGTACGCCACCGGTGACAAAATCCGTGAAATCGTCGCAAAGGTCGCTGGCGATTTCTTCAGCAGTTTCCGCGCGCTGCCGGTATCCCGGGACAATGACATCCTGGTACTCCGTGACCATCTTAAACAAATTTCTGCATCGGACTTCTGCCGCATGCAACCTTTGTTTGTCCTGTTCCCATGCCAAAGATAGATCCACATCCGGGACTTCCTGCGAGGTTAGTTTGCTACGGACATTCGTGTCCGTACCACCGGCGCAGCGTTCCAAAACCCGTTGGTCTAATTCGTTCAACACAGCCTGGACACGTTTCACTTTTTCAGTCGGCTTGATCCAATCTGCGCCGATAATTGCTCGGATGTTCCCAATGGCATGTGCATATGGGTACTCCAGTTCAAGCGCTTCACAAAAATCCATCAATCCAGCACCTCCCGATCTTCGTCCCACGTGGTTTTTGCCGGTGGCGCGTCCGGCGCCTCCCGTTCGATCTCATCCTCCCACCGCCTGCCGTTCAGCCAGGTGGAGGCGTACGGAATGCCGATGCCCCTTTGCCAATCCGGGCTGGCCTTTTGCCGCACCAGTGCCCGTGCCATGGTGTGGATCAGGGCGTCATCCGGCTTGAGCTTGTCCCAAGCCTTCACGGCGCGCTGCCGGTTTTCGCCTCTGGGGTAAAACTTCCAAAACTTCTGGAACCGATCCGGCTTCCACTTGGGCATTGTCTTTGCACGTTTATTTTCGTGCGCACACCCGTCCCCCGCATGGGGGACTATAGGGGGTATATTATTACTTGTATTATTATTACTTGTATTTATATACTCCGATTTTTTTCGGGGAGGCTCCCCTAAATTTTTCGGGGAGGCTCCCCGATTTTTTTCGGGTACCCCTCCCCGATTTTTTTCGGGGAGGGGGTCATGCACAACCGGGATCTGCGCAACCGTCCAAATGCGACGCTGGATCACCTCGTTTGTGACCTCATCGCGCACCACATCGGTGGCGATCAAGCCGGCGTCCTCCAGGTTGCCGAGCAGCCCCGTGATGGTGTCCGGCTGCAATCCAAACAGGCTTGCGAGATACCGGTTGGAGGCGTAGCAGTAACCGTTTGCCTCCTGTAAGAGCGTCACGACGCCAAAAAGCAGCTTGGCATTTGGCCGCAGATCCTGGGAGAAAAGCACGTTGGCCGGGATCACTGCCCAAAATGCGGGCTTACGCTCATCCATGGCCGGCACCTCCCGCAAACTGCGACCGGTGCCCCATGGGCGTGCATTTGACACCCTGGTGATACTCCGCGCTTTGCCAGCGCATACCCCATGCCGCGGCGGCGGTCACAGCCGCCTCCTGCCAGGTCGGCGCTAATATGTCCAGCGGATCCCGTTCCGGGTATTCCACGCGCCACACCTGGCCTCCTGTGTATCCGTCGGTGCGCTGATACTTCGACTTCCTCGGCATACCATCCCTCCTATCTGTCCCATGGAAGGCTGCTTCCGACCCGTTCAGAGAGCCGCACCGCGCACGGGCGGCAGACATTCGTCCCGTCCACCTCGATCAGATCAGCGGTGCTCCCGCAGATCACGCAGCACGGCACGGCCTTGGTAAGCACGATGCTCTCTCCGGCGACCATGACTTCCATTCGGTCGTCCGCACGGATGCCCATGCTGGTACGCAGCTCCTTTGGCAGCGTGATGCGTCCAATGTTGTCCACGGGCCTGGTAATTCCTGTCTTTTGCAAAAGCTTTGACATACACATCCTCCTAACTTTGCGGCGCTCTGCGCTCCTCCAGGCGCATGGCGTACCATGCGCCCAGGGAAGGATATGGAAGTCCGGGCATGCGCCCGGAGGAACGCAGACCTTGTCCGCTTTCCAGGCGCCCTTGCGGGCGCCCAGAATAGGAGGGTAAGGCGTGGTAAGACCGCCTGGAAAGAGGACAAAGCGGGTATGCTTCGCGCAGCCAGTTGCCTGGCTGTGATTGGCTCCAGTCCATGCGCGGTCACGCCGCGCACACATCCCGTCACTCTGGAGCCGGTGGGACGTTTCTGAGGGGGATCCGGCCTGCTGTCCAACAGGCCGGTGGTGCAGGGGGCGGGGGTCGAACCCGCACCCGCCGGATTTTCAGTCCGCCGCTCTGCCTGCTGAGCTACCCCTGCATGTGCCCGGTCTCCCGGGCTAGATCCCGTTAAAGATGGCCAGCAGGCACAGCAGCGTCACCGCAGTCACGCCCAGGAGAAACGCCTCTGTTTCCAACACTGCCGTCCTACGCTTTTCGCGCCGCAGCTGGCGGCGCAGCATGGCAATCTCTCTCTCATGCCCCATAGATATCCTCCTCCATCTCGTGCATCGTCTGGTGGATCACGGCGTCCACCTCGTCCCTGTAATACGGGTATCCCCGTGTGAGGCCGTACATGGCCAGAAGACGGGCGAGGGCATCCCGGTATAGATCTCTGCCGCGGAGATGCCGGATGGCCGTCCACGCCAGAATGAACACGCCCAATGCTGCCAGAAGATACAGGATTAGACTGTACCAATCCATCAAAATACCTCCCCATCGTATCCCCAAAATTTGAGAAACGGGATTTTGGGGATGAGGATGGATCTCCCTGCCAAACTGACCGGAAATCCGAGACCATCGCGCCCGTCCTGTGTGCGGGCCTGCTCTCGCAGTTTTTGCGCCTTGATGCCCATGATAGCTGCAGCATCCTCCACGCGGACGGTCAGCCGCCCGTCCATTGCGATCTGCTCCAGTTTGGATACGCCGGTGCGGGCCGGAGCGTCTACGGTGAGCCGAACCAGCGTTGCACAATTTTGCATATTTTTACCTCCTTATTCCGGGAGCCCCAGCAGCCAATCAGCAGAAACGAATAGGGTTTTGGCTATAGAGTAGACGGCATAGGCTGATGGGACACGATTGCCATGTTCCCAGGAGCGCACCGCGTCTGGGGAGTACCCGATCAGATCCGCCAGTGCGTCCTGTGATAGGCGGCTCTCTGCGCGAAGTGTGGCAAGCCGCTCGCCGATGGTGGTCTTAAACTCGTCCATCGGCCTGTACCTCGCTACGCTTTCTCGCTTCAGCATTAAGTCCAATGCGAACTAGACGGCGCACGATTTCAGAGTAAGAGCATTTCAAATATTCATCGTCTTTCCGAAGTTCGAAAATACCGCGATCAATATCTTCGTCAAATGAGACGGAAATACGTTTCATGTCAGTCAATGAAATCACCTCCAATTGGTGCACCATTGGTGCCCCTAGTGTGCCTCTATTATAGTACACCAATGGTGTACCGTCAATAAGACGATTTCACCAAAGGTGCACCGATTTAATTGTTAAATATTTTACTTATCTGGCTATTGCGTAAGTGGTGCACTTTTGGTAGTATACAGATGAAAGGTGGTGAACTTATGCCGACAAATAAGCCTAGATTTTCTATTGCAATTGATGACGATTTACTTAAGGCGGTCGATGATTATAAATTCGAAAATCGCATTAAGAGCCAGAACCAAGCCATAAATGATTTAGTCAGAGTTGGATTGGACGAATTGCGGGCGCAAAAAGAACATGCAATAGAAAATGCCTCTGCATCCGTAGAAACAGAGGCAGAGGCAATGAAGGAAATAACAATAGATGCGTTTAAGGATGTAATTGGAAGGGTTGGGCTCTTAGGAGAAAACCAGGATATAAGTAACTCTGACTTAAACTTTTTAAAGGCGATGTTCCTCGCAATGAAGGCACACTTCCAGCAGCGCAAGGAAGGCGGGAATTAACTCCGCGCCTTCCTCTTCCGCAAAGGCAACGAGTTTTTCAATGTTGGTTTTCGGATCGGTGTTTGACTGTCCCGGCATCATAAGCCGCGCCCTCCTTATCTTGAAGTTTGTTTGTTTTTGCTTTCCAAAAGCATTATAGAACAATTGTTCTATTATGGCTATTGCTTTTATAGCCAATTTTTTCTAGCGTTTTTCTATACCTTAATATCCCAATTGTACCAATTACAGGACATTATTTATGATAGGAGAGAGATTATGTATTGTTCAAAATGTGGCGCCCAGATCGATGATGCGGCGGTAATTTGCCCACGCTGTGGATGTGCAACGCAGAACTATAGGCCAAGCGCAGTATACTCCAATGCAAGACAAGGTGAAGTCAGCCCTAAAAGCAGATTGGCAGCGCTACTCCTTTGCATTTTTCTTGGGGAACTTGGCGTACATCGCTTTTACATCGGGAAAATTGGGACAGGTGTTATCTGGCTTTTAACGCTGGGCTGTTTTGGAATCGGATGGCTTGTTGATATTATCATGATCGCCTGTGGGTCTATGACCGATTCGTACGGATTACGAATTATGAATTGGAACGCGTAAGGAAGAGAAAAAATGGATAATGCAGCGAAAAAATTCTGTACAGTATGCGGTGCAGAAATTTACTCTGAAGCTGTCATGTGTCCTCACTGTGGAGCGATGCAAGATAGCATGAAAATCAAGCATACTACGAAAGTAAAGCAAGGTCGAAAAGGTTTTTTGATTGCCGCTGCCATTATTGGCGGAATTTATATGATCTTTGTTTTGCTGATGTTTAGTGGCAATACTGTCTTTCTAAATGACCAGTTTTCAAGTATTGCTGTGGCGCATGTAATTGCACTTGCTGTAGCTATCGCAGCTGAAATAACAGCGGCCGTAAATAATGCACGTGGCGCTGCACTATTAGCTGGAATCGCATTCAGCATAGCTGCGATTTGTTGGTTGATATATGCAGTGCTCATGATATTACCCATTGTTTTTTCGTGGATTGGATTTGCTTCAATTCCGGTTGAGACAGAAGTAGAGGTATAGTATGGGGCTGCGGTATCGAAAATCAATTAAATTGGGGCCGATGCGTATCAACCTCAGCAAATCAGGAATTGGATGGAGCGTGGGCGTAAAAGGTGCCCGTTTTACCAAAAAGGCAAACGGCGGATATCGTACCACGATGAGCGTCCCTGGGACTGGCGTATCATATACTAAGGATTACACGTCCAAACCTCCCGCACAAAATAAATCCGCGCAAACCAGTTGTCAGAACCAAATAGATCCAGCGCAGCGCGAACAGATCCTTTCACATGGATATGAGCATGAAACGAAAAGAACTGGCTCTGCTGCGAGATGGGTTGTTGGATTTCTTGCGGCTGCTCTACTCATTGCAGCAGTGTTTGTTGTTAAATCGATGTTGTCAGGAGATCAGGATGCCATATCAACCGAGGATATCCCGGAAACGGCGATTTGGTATCCGGAATCGGAAATCGCGGTCACGGCATATCCAGGAAATGTCGAGCCTGGAGATCGCGTATCGGTATCAGTACGTGGTATCCCATATGCAATCTACCATATTGCTGTATTAGTTGGCGATGCTCCGATAGAATCTACTGACCTGATCAGTAGCCAGAGTGGGATGACAGGGACTGCATCTTGGAGTTGGGATATACCAAAAGATGCGCCTCCGGGGCAATACTATATCATCATCACAGCAGATGATGAGATAAATTGTGTAGACTATGCAGTCCTGGATGTTACCGGGAATGTCGTTGGAGATGCCCCTGTCCACGATGACCCATACCGTTATCGTCAAAACTCTGATGAGGATGCTAGAAACGAAGATTCGGTGAACAACTCCCAGGATGATACATCGGTTTGGCAATATACTGATATGCAGCAAACAGTCGAGCCTACGGTTGTCTATGTAACCGAAAGTGGAAGAAAATACCATAATGCGGGGTGCAGGCATCTATCAGATAGAAGCATCCAAATGGACTTAAAAACCGCTGAAGGTCAAGGATATACAGCGTGTAAAGACTGTCATTGATGGTGTCCAAATTGGACACATAGGAGGGGGATCGTATGCAATGCACAAAATGCGGCGCGCAGCTGCCATATGGCGCGCTCTATTGTCACATGTGCGGGAAAAAGCAGCTGACCGCTTCGCCAGCTGAGAAAAAGCGCAAAACAAAGTCCCGGGGCAATGGCACCGGGTCGGCGTTTAAAGAGGGGAAAACGTGGATGGTTCGCGTAGTCCTCGGCTATTGGACTGACGAACAAGGAAAGCGTCATATGCGCACTGCATCAAAACACGGTTTCCCAACGAAAAAAGACGCGCTTGATTATGTCCCAACATTGAAATCCCAGGCTGCGCAAAATGCGTCACTCACGCTCTCAGGCTATTGGGAGTTCTATGAAGCCAAAAAACTCCCGGAGCTATCCAGGGATAAACAGACGGCATATCGTATCGCCTGGCGCCGCTGGGCAGCTCTGGCCACGCGGAAACTAGAGGATCTCAAGATAGAGACGCTCCATGCTGCCATGGATGAATCGGCCAATACCTACTACACAGCTAGGGACATGAAAAATCTAATGTCCCATTTTTACAAGCACGCATTGGCAAATCAGACAGTAAGCGTCAACCTGGCGCAGTACCTCCAGCTGCCGCCGGCCAATCCATCCGAGCAAACGCCCTTCGATGCCAAGGAACTTGCTGCTATGTGGCAGGATTTCGCGGCAGGGAATACGTTCACCGGCTATATCCTGCTGATGATTTATACCGGCATGATGCCGGGAGAGCTGCTCCAGGCGAGAAAGGATCAAATCGACTGGGGAGGCAAACAGATCCGCGGGGCTGGTTTGAAAACATCCACCCGCAAGGCCGCGCCCATCGTCCTGGCGGATGATATCATCCCCGTCCTTCGCGTCCTGGTGGAAGCCAGCCAAGGGGAAAAACTAATCCATATTAACAAAGACAATTTTTACAAGGAATACTATGCGGCATTAGAGCGCATAGGCGCCCGCCGCTTGCCTCCGTACAGTTGCAGGCATACCACCGGCACAGATCTCGCAAAAGCCGCTGTCCCGGCGTTTACAATCCAAAAGATCATGCGTCACGCAAAAATCACAACGACGCAGATCTACACCCACATGGACGCCACCGACGCCCTCACCGGTGTCAACGCGCTGAAAAAGCCCGAGAATAAGGGCGCGTGAATTAGTCTGTCTATTAGTCCTATTTATTTTTTGAAATCTGCCGCCCATTGCAATTACTGGCATGGAGCAATAAGGGGAAAACCCTGCTAAGGGAGTAGGCGTCTAAACAGCGCGCGAGGGTTCAAATCCCTCCCACTCCGCCAAAGCACCGGATATGGCTTGATGTTAAGCCATATCCGGTGCTTTTTTATCTTAACAGTGCAGCCACCGACGGGAAAGGCGCCAGAGCACGGGGAAGGATTCCGTGGAGCGCGGCGATGAGAATGCCGTAGTTGGTGATGGGCACTTGCTGCTCCCGGGCCAATCTCTGCCGTGCTGCCATCTCCTTGGGGTTGAGGGTACAGCCGCCGCAGTGGATCACCAGAGCGAAGGGTGTGAGATCTTCGGGGAACTCGACACCGGAGGTGAAGGTATATTGGAGCTTTTGCCCGGTGTGCGCTTCCAGCCACCGGGGAATTTTTACGGTGCCGATATCCTCGCATTGACGGTGGTGGGTGCAGCCCTCGGCAATGAGCACCCGATCGCCGTCTTGGAGTTTTTTGACGGCCGCCGCGCCGGCTACGGTAAGGGCGAGGTCGCCCTTATACCGCGCCATGAGGATGGAAAAGGAGGTGAGAGGCACCGACGGCGGGACGAGCTGATCCACCGGGCCAAAGACTTGGCTGTCGGTGATGACAAGTTTCGGCGGCGCGGTCAGGGCGGCGAGCGTCCCGGGGAGCTCCGTCTCCCGGCAGATCAGGGCCGAGGCCCCGGCCTCCAATGTATCACGGATCACCTGCTGTTGGGGCAGGATCAGCCGTCCCTTTGGGGCGGCTTTATCGATGGGCACCACCAAAACCGCTGTGTCGCCGCTGGAAAGAAGATCGCGCACCAGTGGCCGCTCCGCGGCGGCATCTTTGGCCAGCCGGGCCGCCAGCTCCTTGAGCTCAAAGATGTGAAAGCCTGTCTTGGCGCTGACATAGAGGGCATTTTCCCCCGGTTCCGGCAGAGTTTTCAGAAGATCTGCTTTGTTCCAGGCCAGAAGATAGGGGATCTCCCGCGTCTTTATGAGTTGGAGCAGCTCGCGGTCGGCGCCATCTGGGGGCATAGTCGCATCCAGAACTACAATGGCAAGGTCAGTTTTACGCAATACCTGTTTTGTCTTTGCCACCCGGAGGGCGCCAAGGGTGCCCACGTCATCCATTCCGGGTGTGTCGATGATCACAACCGGCCCCAGAGGCAAAAGCTCCATGGCTTTGGAGACTGGATCGGTGGTGGTTCCTTTGATCTCGGAGACAATGGACAGGTTCTGGCCCGTGAAGGCATTGACCAAGCTGGACTTACCAACATTGCGGCGGCCAAAGAAGGCAATGTGTACCCGCTCGCCCGAGGGTGTGGCATTGAGGCTCATGCTCTCACCTCAGAAGCGGAAGTCCCGCTGTCCCTGCTCAATTTCGGCAAGGTGCTGCTCCACCACGGCGCGAGCCCGCAGATTGGGGATGTTCTGAAGCTGCTCGGCGATGATCCTTTCGCCGGTGGCCTTGGTGGCGGGGGAGGCGTAGTCCTCCAGGTATTCCTTGAGGGTCATCAAAGCATTGGGCAGGCAGCAGTTGTGAATTTGCTCAGCCTTGCAAAGCTGCATAAACCGGTCGCCGGTGCGGCCTTCGCGGTAGCAGGCGGTGCAGAAGGAAGGCACGTACCCCAGATCCATCAGCCATTTGACCACTTCGTCCAGGCTGCGGTGATCGGAGACATCGAATTGAGCGGAGCTCTCCTCCTCGGGCTCTTCTTCGGCGTAACCACCTACACTGGTGCGTGAGCCGCCGGAGATCTGGGAAATGCCCAGTTCCAGCACCTTTTCCCGCACCTTCTGACTCTCCCGCGTGGAGATAATCATGCCGGTATAGGGCACAGCCACCCGGATGCAGGCCACGATTTTTTCAAAGATCTCATCGGAGATGCCGTTGTCAAATTCGCCGGGATCGATGTCGTCGGCGGGGCAGACCCGGGGCACGCTGATGGTGTGAGGGCCTACGCCAAAGACGGCCTCCAGGTGCTCAGCGTGCATCAGGAGTCCC
Organism: uncultured Oscillospiraceae bacterium; assembly: GCA_944386905.1. Lineage (GTDB taxonomy): Bacteria > Bacillota > Clostridia > Oscillospirales > Oscillospiraceae > Avoscillospira. Next base: position 11,804 of record CALXCW010000006.1, on the reverse strand, counting down.
GCAAACTCGTAGCGGTAGAGCTCCAGACCGAAGAGGACGCCCAGACCTACGTCGTCAATGCCGCCCTCCATGGCCCGATCATGGGCTTCGGTGTGGTAGGCATAGTTGCTCTTGGGGCCGGTGGGGTGGAGGTGTTCGTAGCTCTCCTTGTGGTAGGTCTCCTGGAAGAGAATGTAGGTGCCGATCCCGGCTTCCTTGAGCTTTCGATAGTTCTCCACAGTCGTGGCAGCGATATTTACGTTCACCCGGCGAATGGAGCCGTTTTTGTGCTGAATGGAGTAGATGGTGTGGATGGATTCCAGAATATACTCCAGGGGGTTGTGCACGGGGTCTTCTCCGGCCTCCAGCGCCAGACGCTTGTGGCCCATGTCTTGTAGCGCGATGACCTCGGCGCGGATTTCATCCTGGGTGAGTTTCTTCCTGGGAATGTGGTGATTTTTGGCGTGGTAGGGGCAGTAGAGACAGCCGTTTACACAGTAGTTGGAGAGATAGAGGGGCGCGAACATCACGATCCGGTCTCCATAGAAGTCCCGCTTGATCTCCCGGGCCAGCTCATAGACCTCGTGATTTTTCTCATCCAGGGTACAGGCCAGAAGCACTGAGGCCTCCCGGTGGGACAGACCCTTTTTCAGCCGGGCCTTGGCAATGATCTGGTCAATGAGGGCTGCGTCGTCCTTATGCGCATCGGCATAGGCCAGCGTGTCGAGGATTTCCTGGTGATCGATAAATTCTTCCGCTTTTTTCGACTTGGGATTATACAAGGGGATCCTTCCTTTCTGGGGGCGTGTGATGGGAAAGCGTGTGTGCCGACGCTCTGAGCGGCTCACACGGCTCTGCTGGGATAACTCCCCCTGCGTCGGGGAGAACTTGCGGCGCGTCGCCGCGGTCAATGGCGATGGTGAGGCCCAGAGGCGCCAGTTGCGCGCGGAGCTCGGCCAGGTGCTCGGCGGCCTCGGTACCGGTGGCAGCCTTGCCGTCATAGAGGGCGTAGCGCTCTCGTACTGTCGGCGGCGAGAGATTGGGCATCACCACGTTGGCGCCGGCTTGGAAGCCGAGAATCCGACCCTGGGGATGGAGGGTGGCCAGGGCGGTGGTGGCGGGCAGGAGCACCCCCGGTAGTGTCAGACGGATGAGAGCCAGAAAAATCAAAGTGTCCTCCAGAGAGCCGGGGGGCGCATCGCCGAAGGGCGTGTCCTTCTGAGGGAGGAACGGCCCGATACCCACCATTTCCGGTTTTAATTCCTGCAGCAGGCAAAAGTCTTGGGCCAGCGTCGCATCGGTCTGGCCTGGAGAACCCACCATGAACCCGGCTCCGGTCTGATAGCCGATGGCTTTGAGTGTGTGGAGACAGGCAATGCGGTGGGAAAAGGTCTGCTCCGCCGGATGGAGCAGGCGGTAGTGCGCCGCATCCGCCGTTTCATGGCGCAGGAGATACCGCCGCGCCCCGGCGTCATACCAAAGACGGTATACGCCTTCTTCTTGCTCTCCCAGGGACAAGGTCACGGCACAGTCGGGAAAGCGGTGGGTGATCTCCGACACCAGTCGGGCCACCTTGTCGGGGGAAAAGGCGCCGTCCTCTCCGCCCTGGAGCACAAAGGTGCGAAACCCCCATCGGTAGCCCTGGGCACAGCAGGCGAGAATTGTCTCGGCAGAGAGACGGTAGCGGGTGAGCTGACGGTTATCCCGACGTAGGCCGCAGTAGTAGCAGTTATTCTTGCAAAAGCTGGTGCATTCGATGAGGCCGCGAATATAGACGCGGCTGCCGAACCACCGCTGCCGCTCCGCCCGGGCCAGGGCAAAGAGGGTATCCAGGTCGAGACTGCGGCGCTGGGCCAAAAGCGTCTGCCATTGCTCCTGGGACAGGCGCCGCTCCGTCAACAGATGCGCAATCAGGTCATGCATCGGGCAATTTGGCGTAGAGCGTTTTGCACGAGACACCCGGCAGCAGCCCCACTTTGCCTGACAGACTGCTGATGATATCGCCGGGGGCGTCCAGAACAATGCTGATGATGCTGATATGCCGGGCCCGGTAGGGAAGGCCCATGCGGCCGATGATATAGTCTTTGTACTGATGGAGCAGCGCGTTGAGCGCCTCGGCAGACTCTGGCTCCTGGACGATAATGCCCAGCTGGGCCACGCGATTTTCTTCCATGTTGCCTCCTTATAAGCGCGGAAAAGGGCGCACTCGGATAGAGTGCGCCCCAGGAAGATGCTGCGACTCTTCTCCGTCAGGCTGCGACCCCTTCCGTGTCAGTGTCTGATATGAATTCTGGCGAGAGAGGTAAGAGCACTCCGCCCCGCGGATCGTTTACCGCTTGGCGATGACTTCGATCTCCACGGATACGCCCTTGGGGAGCTTGGAGACCTCCACGCAGGAGCGAGCGGGGGGATTCTCGGGGAAATACCAGCCGTAGACCTCATTGAAAGCGCCGAACTGCCCCAGATCGGTCATAAACACCGTGGTCTTGACCACGTTGGCAAGGCTCAGACCAGCTTCGGTCAGAACAGCCTGAATGTTGGCGAAAATCTGCCGGGTCTGGGCTTCGACGCCGCCCTCAACCACTTCACCTGTGGCGGGTACCAGGGGGATCTGGCCGGAGCAGAATACCAAATCGCCGCAATCAATGGCCTGGGAATAGGGGCCCACCGCAGCGGGCGCATTGGTCGTGTGGATAACCTTAGACATAATAACTACCTCCAAAAATAATTTGTATATTTGCAGATGGAACGGCAAATCGGTGATTGAGACGTTTCTGAAGCGCGTTACAGGCTTCTGCCCAGCTTCCACTCCAGGTATTCGTCGTAAGTGCCCATACGGTCGAGAATGGTGCCGTCGGGCTGGAATTCAATGATGCGGTTGGCTACGGATTGAAGCATCTCGTGGTCGTGGCTTGCCAGGAGAATATTGCCGGGGAAGGCGATGAGGCCTTTGTTTACGGCCTGGATGGACTCCATATCCAGATGGTTGGTGGGCTGATCCATTAGAACCACATTGGCGCCGGAGAGCATCATCTTTGAGAGCATGCACCGCACCTTCTCGCCGCCGGAAAGGACATTCACGGGTTTAAAGACGTCCTCCCCGCTAAAGAGCATCCGACCCAGGAAGCCGCGGAGATAGACGTCGTCCTTTTTCACGGAGAATTCCCGGATCCAGTCTACCAGGGACTCCGTGTGACCTTCAAAATATTCCGTGTTATCTTTGGGCAAGTAACTCTGGGAGGTGGTCTGCCCCCATTTGACCGTGCCCTCGTCAGGCTCCATTTCGCCCATGAGGATCTTGAACATGACCGTCTGGGCCAACTCATTTTCGCCCACAAAGGCAATTTTATCGCCTTTTTTGAGATTAAAGGTGACTTTATCCAGGAGCTTGACACCGTCGATGGTCTTGGAGACGTCGGTGACAAAGAGGATATCCTTGCCGACCTCCCGCTCCGGCGTGAAGCCCACAAAGGGATAGCGCCGAGACGAAGCGGGCATTTCCTCAATGGTCAGCTTGTCAAGAAGTTTGCGGCGAGAAGTGGCCTGCTTGCTCTTGGCCTTGTTGGCGGCAAAGCGGGCGATAAAGGTCTGGAGCTCTTCGATCTTCTCGGCGTTACGCTTGTTCTTGTTCTTGATGAGGCTCTGGATGAGCTGGGAGGATTCATACCAGAAGTCGTAGTTGCCCACATACATTTTGATCTTGCCGTAGTCGATATCAACGATGTGGGTGCAGACGGTGTTGAGGAAGTGGCGGTCGTGACTGACCACGATGACGGTTCCCTCGTAGTCTAATAGGAAATCCTCCAGCCAGTTGATGGCCTCGATGTCCAGGTTGTTGGTGGGCTCGTCGAGCATAACGATATCGGGCTTGCCAAAGAGCGCGCGAGCCAGGAGTACCTTGACCTTGAGACGGGGATCGGTGTCGCCCATCAGATCGCCGTGAAGCTCCACCGGGATCCCCAGTCCTTGGAGGATGCGGCTGGCGTCAGACTCGGCTTCCCAGCCATCCATCTCGGCGAATTCCGCCTCCAACTCAGCGGCGCGCAGACCGTCCTCCTCGGAGAAATCGGGCTTTTCATAGAGGGCGTCCTTTTCCTTCATGACATCGTAAAGATGCTGGTTGCCCATGATGACGGTGTCCATGACGGTGTAGGCGTCGTACTGGAACTGATCCTGCTGCAAGATGGACATGCGCACCTCTGGCTGGATGGAGACCGAGCCGGTGGTACTGTCCAGCTCGCCGGAGAGCACCTTCAAAAAGGTGGACTTGCCGGCTCCGTTGGCGCCGATGATGCCGTAGCAGTTGCCGGCGGTGAACTGAAGATCCACCTGCTTAAAAAGCACACTGCCGCCGAACTGCACCGAGAGATTGCTCACTGTAATCATGCGAAAAAATACCTCACATCTTGTCCTTGAGCCGCCGGAGCGGCGGGCTCTTCCAAATTCGTTATGCTGATTATACCATGTTCCCGCGGAAAATACCACGGTTATTTTCCGCGCTCCGTCTGCCCTTGCGGCGACGGCGGAAATCTGGTATACTGCCTTTAGAGCCTTTTGAAGCGCGGAGCGCTTTGCGATCGGAGGATACTCTATGAAAAAAATCTTGCCCCTGCTGCTGGCGCTGGCCTGCCTGCTGACATGCGTCCTGGGCGCCTCAGCGGCGGCGTCGCTTTGCTTTGTAGCAGTGAACGACACCATTCCGCTCACCTTGTCCGGGTCGGATACGCCTTATTATTCCGGCGGCGTGCTCTATCTGCCCTATTCTTCGCTCCACGCAGCGCCTGCCGGGATCATTACATCCTATAACTCCGAGGAAGGAACGCTGGTTATCTTCAATCGCAGCGCCCGGCTGACCTATGATCTAAACGCTGGTACGCTCACCGATGAGAACGATGTCCAGAGCCCCGTGAGCGTGGCCTACCGCGGCGGCATGCTCTACATCCCTGCCAGCGGACTGAGCCACTTTGGCATCCAGGTTTCGCTGCTCACCAGTGCCACCGGCGAAACGATCCTGCGCTTCACTGACGGTACCCAGGTCTATGACGATTCCCTTTTTGTGGACAAGGCTGCCAATCTTATTGCCTATCTCAAGGAGCAGAACCAGTCGGAGGAGCAGCCCGAGAACAACAATCCTCAGCAGCCGCAGAATGATCCGCCCGTTTCACCGCCGGAGACGGTGCCGGCGGAGGTCTATCTCGCCTTTGCCGGAGACGCCGTCTCGACGGAGACGCTGGAGCACTTGGAGCAGCTGGAAATCCGTGCCGCGTTCTTTCTGACAGCCTATCAGCTCCAGGATCGGGAACTGGTGCGGCAGCTCTACGCGGCGGGCCACACAGTGGCCATTGCGGTGGAGGAGGGGGCGCTGGACGGGCAGCTCCAGTCGGCCAATGAGGCACTGGATGCGGCGCTCTTCTATCGCACTGTGCTGGTGCTGGCGCCCAGCGGTACCGGCGAGCTGCCGGGGTGGAATATCCTGGAAGATCATGGGCTGCCGGCGGCGGAGGCCTGGCAGAACAGCGAGACACCCATGCTTTTGGTCTGCCGCAGCGAGGCCGAGACGCTTTTGCAGCAGCTGACCCAGGCCCAGGCCACGGTCGTCCAGCTGGTGGAAAACAGCCGCGTGGAGCAATAGCCGGAAATGGGAAAAAATGCGGTGGGATTCGGAACTCCCTGTTTATTTTTTCGGCTGAGTTTGGTATAATCATGGAAACGATACATGCAGAGAGCCGCGCCTGCCGCGGCGGCAAGGAGCATACATTATGACCCGTTCAAACGCCAGAGAAATTGTTGCCAACTTGATCTATGAGATGAACTTCACCCGTGACAGCGCCGATTCCGTGGTGGAGCTGATGATGGAGCCCCTCTATTACGACACCCTGGGCAGTGAATCTGAGGCCTATGCCGATAGACCCAGCGGGCAGCTGCCCTATATTCGCGACGCCGTGCGGGGTATCCGGGAAAAGCAGGAGGAGCTGGACGGCTATCTTGCCAAGTATGCCATCAATTGGAGCGTCTCGCGGATTTCCAAGGTGGCCCGGGCCATTCTCCACGTGGCTATGTACGAAGCCCTCTACGTGGACGACGTGCCGGTAGATGCCGCCATCAGTGAGGCGGTGGAGCTCACGCGGAAGTATGAGGACGAGGATGTGGTGGCGTTTGTCAACGGCATCCTGGGCTCCTTTGCGAGAGACCTGGAGAAAAATCATGTTTCTGGGGATTGATACCAGTAATTACACCACTTCGGTGGCGGCGTTTGATGGCCGGGACGGGGTAAACCGCTCCCGGCTTTTGGACGTGGCGCCGGGACAGCTGGGCCTGCGGCAGAGCGACGCCCTCTTTTCCCATGTCAAGCGCCTTCCTGAGCTGACCGCCCAGCTCTTCAGCGAAGTTGCGCCGGGGAATATTCGGGCTGTTGCCGTGTCCACCCGGCCTCGGGCGGTGGAGGGCTCGTACATGCCTTGCTTTTTGGCGGGGGTGTCGGTGGCCGAGTCGGTGGCGGCGGCCCTCGGTGTACCTTGCTTTGCGGTGTCCCACCAGCAGGGGCACATTGCCGCAGCGCTGTGGTCGGCGGGGCGGTTGGATCTGATGGACAGACCTCATCTGGCCTGGCATCTCTCCGGCGGTACTACGGAGCTCTTGTTGGTGACGCCGGAAGGGAAAAATGTCCATGCTGAGAAGCTCGGCGGCACCAGTGATATTTCCGCCGGACAGATCATGGATCGCACTGGAAAGCTCTTGGAGCTGCCCTTCCCGGCCGGGAAGGCGCTGGATCAACTTTCCCAAGGTGTGGCGGTTAAGCCCTTCCGGGTCAAGACCAGCGCTCTTACCTTCTCCCTTTCGGGACTTCAGAACCAGGTGGAGGCGTTCTATCGCAAGACCGGCAGTCAAGCGGAGACGGCGGCCTTCGCGGTGCAGTCGGTATGCGACGTGATCCTGCGTACCACTCGCGAGGCGCAAAAGCAATATCCCCAGCTGGAAGTGGTGTTTTCCGGCGGCGTGGCTTCCAATACTACGCTCCGCACGGTTTGCAACTTCGGCGTTTACGCTGCGCCGCAGTTTTCCACCGACAATGCCATGGGCGTGGCGGTGCTGGCCGGCCGGTTGGCCGAGGCGTAGGAGGCGAAGATGGATCAGAGAATCTTCGACGTATCGGAAATCAACGGCTATCTCAAGTCGCTGATGGATCGCGACGGGCTCCTCAGCAGCCTCACCATCCGTGGCGAGATCAGCAACTACAAGGTCTACCCCTCAGGGCACCATTATTTTTCCCTGAAGGATTCCGGCGGCGCTCTTCGGTGCGTGATGTTCCGCGGCAATGCTTCGGCCCTGCGGTTTCGGCCGGAAAACGGCATGCAGGTGCTGGCCACGGGCCGTATCACGGTCTTTCCCCGAGACGGCGCCTACCAGCTCTACTGTGAGCGGCTGAGCCCTGACGGGGTGGGGGATCTCTATGTGGCCTTTGAGCAGCTCAAGAAAAAACTCCAGGCCGAGGGCCTCTTCGACCAGGAGCACAAAAAGCCCCTGCCACTCTTTCCGGGGCGAATTGCCATCGTCACTTCTTCTGCCGGGGCGGCCATCCACGACATGCTCCGCATCCTGGGTCAGCGCTATCCTCTGTGTAAGGTTATCTTGCTTCCGGTGCGGGTGCAGGGAGCAGAGGCCCCTGCTGAGATTGCAGGAGCGATCCGGTATGTCAACCGCTACTCCTTGGCGGATCTCATTATCACCGGCCGTGGCGGCGGCTCCATGGAGGATCTCTGGGCGTTCAACGACGAGCGGGTGGTCAGAATGATCTATGCTTCGGAGATTCCGGTGATCTCCGCCGTGGGCCATGAGCCGGATGTGACCATCTCCGACTTTGTGGCAGACCTCCGGGCGGCCACGCCGTCCAATGCCGCCGAACTGGCAGTGCCGGAGCAGGGCGAACTGCGCGAGCGTATCGATACCCTCCTCGGAAGGCTGTGTCAGGCGGAGGAACGGCGAGTCAAGCTCACTCGCCAGCAGGTGGAAAAGCTGCGCACGGCCCGGGTGCTGCAAAATCCCCGGAATTACCTGGAGGATCGGCGGCTGCTTTTGGATTTTCAGCTGAACAAGCTCCTGGCTGCCGGTCGTCAACAGATTTTGAAAAACCAGCAGCGCTTCGTGGCCCAGCGCACGGCACTGGAGGCCATGAGCCCTTTGAAGGTGCTCTCCCGGGGCTATTCCATGGCCCGGGACGGCGCGGGCCGTGTGCTCACCGATGCTGCGGCCGTAAAGCCCGGTGACCGCGTCACCGTTACGCTTTCAGTCGGCGAGTTCGACGCTGCGGTGACGGATAGCAGAGGAGGAACATCCCATGACCTTTGAAGAAAATCTCAAGCGGCTGGAGGAAATTGTCCAGCAGATGGAGCAGGGCAACGTCCCCCTGCAGCAGTCTCTGGAGCTCTTTGAAGAGGGCTCGAAGCTGGCCAAGGCTTGCGCGTCCATGCTGGATGAGGCGGAGCTCAAGGTGGTGCGGCTGATGAAGGGTGCCGACGGAACGCCGGTGGAATTGGAGTTTGAAGATGGAAAAGACGTTTGAGACCATACTTTCTGCCTATCAGCAAGCCGTGGAAATGCGGCTGAATGCCTGCTTTGCCGATGAAACCCAACCTCAGCGGCGGCTCTTTGAAGCCATGCGCTATAGTCTCCTGGCCGGAGGCAAGCGCATTCGACCGGTGCTGGTACTGGAATTCTGCCGACTGTGCGGCGGCGAGTGGAAACGGGCGCTGGACTTTGCTGCAGCCATCGAGATGGTGCATACCTACAGCCTCATCCATGACGATTTGCCCTGCATGGACGACGACGATTACCGCCGTGGCCGTCTCACCAACCACAAGGTCTATGGCGAAGCCCAGGCGGTGCTGGCCGGCGACGGCCTGTTGACCGCAGCCTTCTCCACCATCGCCCGTGCCGACGCGCCGGCTGAGGTGCGCGTCGCCGTGGTCAAAACTCTGGCTGCGTGCGCCGGTGAGCTGGGCATGGTGGGCGGTCAGGTGCTGGATATGGAAGGGGAGGGCAAAACGCTCACCGGCCGGGAGCTGCTGGACATCCACAGCCGTAAGACCGGTGCGCTGATTGTGGCGGCCTGCACCATGGGCGTCATAGCCGGCGGCGGCACGGCGGATCAGCTGGCTGCGGCGGAGGAATATGCCAAGTCCCTGGGACTGGCCTTCCAGATCCGCGACGACATGCTCGATGTCCTGGGCGATGCAGAAAAGCTCGGCAAATCCGTCCACGCCGACGTGAAAAAGAATACCTTTGTCTCCCTCTACGGCCTGGCACAGTGCGAGACATACCTGCGCCGGGAGACCGACAAGGCGTTGGCCGCCCTGGAGGCCTTTGATGATACGGACTTCCTTCGGACGCTCACAGCGCGCCTTGCCAGTCGGGAGAACTGACATGGCGCAGTTTCTGGTACTCCCCTCTCCGGTGGGAGAGTTGGCTGTGCGGATGGAGCAGAGCGCCCTCACGGGCCTCTTTCTTCGCCACCAGCGCTACGCGCCGGCCCTTCCCTGGGATACGCTGCCCCGGGAGACGGATGAGCCTTTGCTCCTGGGGGCAAAGGCTTGGCTCCAAGAATATTTTGCCGGGAGACGCCTGCCGGTGACTCTGCCCTTGGAGCCCCCCGGCACGGCATTTCAGCAGGCCGTCTGGGCGCTGCTGCGGGAGATTCCCTACGGCGCCACCGTCACCTACGGCGACCTGGCCCGGCAGCTTTCCTCTTCCCCCAGGGCTGTGGGCGGCGCCGTGGGGCGAAATCCCATCTCCATCCTGATCCCATGCCACCGGGTGGTGGGGGCTGGCGGCGCCCTCACTGGCTATGCCGGCGGACTGACAGCCAAGCGGTTCCTCCTGGGGCTGGAGCGCGGCGAGCGAGAAAAAGAAATATGTTCCACATAAATGGTCGAAACTTTATGGTTTCGGCCATTTTTCATCCCCCCAGGGGGCTTCCGCCGGCAGAGCAAGGCCGATATAATAGAGACGCAAAAGGCCCCGGGACTGCTGGCACAATCCCGGGGCCCGCCGACCCCCGTCGCAACAACAAAGGCAGGCGTAACTATAGTATATACTGTCCTGCCAGAAAAGGAAAGGAAAAAGATATGAAACGTAGAATACTGCCGATCTTGCTGCTTTTTGCCCTCTTGCTGAGCGGCTGCACCGCTGGCCAGTCGGCCACCCGCGATCCGTCTCAGATTGAAAGCCGGGACAGCGTGGTCATCGCCATTGGTTCAGAACCCGAGACACTGGATCCCACAAAGGGCTGGGGCCATGGGAACTCTCCCATTGTTCAGAGCACCCTGGTCAGGTACACCGCCGATCTCACCTTTGAGAACGACCTGGCCATCGACTACGCGCTCTCGGAGGACGGCTTGGTCTGGACGTTTACCATTCGGGACGATGCCTATTTTACCGACGGCGAAAAGCTGACGGCCCAGGATGTGGCGTTCACTCTGGAAACGGCCAAGACGGCCCAGGGCAGTGTGGATCTCACTTACATGGAAAAGGCTGTGGCTGCGGATGAGACTACCGTGGTCATCACCTTGACCAAGCCCACCTCTATTTTTCTCAACACCCTGGCATCGGTGGGGATTGTCCCGGAACACGCCTACAGCGAGGACTATGGCCGCAATCCCATTGGTTCGGGGCCTTATAAGTTGGTGGAGTGGCGTCCCCAGGAGCAGCTGATGTTTACTGCCAATGAAAACTACTACGGTCAGGCGCCCGCCATCAAAAATGTCACGGTGGTCTTTATGTCTGAGGACGCTGCCTTGGCTGCGGTGCAGGCCGGGCAGGTGGATGTGGCCTATTCCACCGCGACACTGGGTACAACGGAAGTTCCCGGCTATCATGTGGAGGCCATCGCCTCGGCGGACAACCGTGGTTTCACACTGCCGGTACTGCCAGACAACGGGGAAACGGCAGAAAACGGCGCACCCATCGGCAACAATGTCACCTGCCATTTGGAGCTTCGCCAGGCCATCGCCTATGCCATTGACCGCAATGCCATCGTGGATGCGGTGCTCAACGGTTTTGGCCGTCCGGCTTATTCGGAAAACGACGGCATGCCCTGGAACAACCCGGCCGTAGTGCTGGAGACCGATGTGGCCTATGCCCAAAAGCTCCTGGCAGATGGGGGATGGGCCGACAGCGATGGCGACGGCATTGTTGAGAAGGACGGCCTCAAGGCAGAATTTGACTGTGTCTATCCCACGGGAGATTCGACGCGTCAAGCTGTGGGCATGGCTGCCGCCGAGCAGCTGCGGGCTATTGGAATTCAGGTCAACATCAAAGGCATGAGCTGGGACGAGATCTCCCAAGTGATGTTTTCTCAGGCTGTGCTGATGGGCTGGGGGTCTGCCAGCCCCAACGAGACATACTATCTCTACCGCAGCGAAGGGGCGCTGCTGGAGGACTATTATAATCCCGAGGGCTATCAGAGCGAGATTACCGACGGCTATCTCCAGGCTGCCATGGAAGCGCTGACGCCCGAGGAGGCCAACGAATATTGGCAGATGGTGCAGTGGGACGGCGAGACCGGCACGGCCATGCAGGGCGCATGCCCCTGGGTTTGGATCGTCAATCTGGATCATGTGACCTATGTCCGGGACGGCCTTTCCATCGGCGATCAGCCCATTCACGGCCACGGCCACGGGTTACCGCTGATTCAAAACCTCAGCGAATGGGCCTGGAGCGAAAATTGAGCGTTTGACGGTTTATTCCCTTTGAAAGGAGCCACACCATGCAATCACTTTGGAGGCGGCTGGTCTGCCCGCTGCTTGTTTACGGCGTGAAAATCATTGCGC
>CALXCW010000005.1 GCA_944386905.1 uncultured Oscillospiraceae bacterium | reverse complement strand
GGCTCCGGCTGCGGATCCGGTTCCGGCTCCACCGTTGTCGCCGGCGGCTCCGGCTCCGGCTCACAGGCGGGGTAGTCCTCCTGATTCCAATAGTAGTTGTCCATATCCTGGTCGTCCCAAAGGGTCAGCGTGCCCAGCTTCAGCACGCAGCGGTAGAGGTCGGCGTGGCGATAATAGCCGTCGGCACTGAGAATGTTCCAGGTGTAGGCCGCGCCGTCCCGAAGGCCCTCCACGGTGTAGCAGGTGACGCCGGCCTGGTCGCAGATCAGCTGCCAAGCTCCGGCCAATCCCTGGGGGGTGGCCACGCCGGAGCACAGCGCGTCATAGACCGGCGTAGCCGTCTCGGCGGCGGTGTAGGTGAAGCGCTCCATCAGGTAGGTGAACAACAGCTGTGCCTTGCCCCGGTCGGTGTCGCGGTAGCGGATGTACTCGGCGGCGGCATCCACGCTCTCACCCACGGCCTCGGCCATCTCTGCCAAGGTCTCAGGTGTCTCCGTATAGCCGAAATCAATCTCCCAAATCTGCACTGAGCCGGTCTCCGGATAGGTGGAGATGGTGAGGGTAGGCGTCTCCATGACCGTGCCGGGGTTGTCGGCACAGTAACGCTCCACCAGCGCCGGAATGTCCGGCTCCAAGTAGCTGCTCATGCGCACGGTGAGGCGGCTTTGAGATTGGTCGATCGCCTCGGTGAGCAGCGTGTGGAACTGGGCCAGGGAGGAAACGGACTGGATGGCGGCGATCTCCTGGGCGGTGCGGCGGAAGGTGATGGAGATATGGATTTCATAGTAGGAGACGATCCGCGCGCAGTCGTGGGTCATGTAGTCCACGGCATAGGCGCCCAGGGGATCGAGTTTACAAACCTCATAAGCGGCTTCGCTGAGGTCGGCTTCCACATCGCCATCGTAGTTGGTGACGTGAATGGTGCCGTTGGTCTGGCCTTCGCGGACAAAGCCCAGGATGGCGTTTTTGAGCCCCAGGTAGTTCTCGGCGGTGACGGCATCGGGCAGGGCTGCCTGGGAGGCGGCGGTGGTGTGGGGGGTGAGGGAGAGATAGTCGTTTTGCTTCCAGGCGGCGCAGCCGCTGAGCAGCACGAGGGCGAGGCATAGAAGCATCAGCCGCATGGAAAAGCCTCCTTTACAGGTCGTTTTTATGGTAGCGCTTAAAGCCGTCGCCCAGCACCTGGTGGGCCTCTTGGAGAATGATAAAGGCATTGGGATCGATGGCCATGGCCAGCTCTTTGAGCTCAGCCACCTGGCGCTTTTTGATGGCGCAGAGGATCACCCGCTTGTCCTGGCCGGAGTAGTAACCCTGACCGCTGAGAATGGTGATGCCCCGGTCGAGCCGCTGGCTGATCTCCCGGCTGATGGCCTCGTAGTGGTCGGAGATCACCAAAGCCACGGCGGAATAATCCAGGCCGTAGACTACGCCGTCAAGCACCACCGAGCAGACATACAGGGTAACGGCGGAGTAGAGGGCTTTGTTGACATCGCCAAAGACCACGCCGGTGAGGGAGACGGTGACAATATCAATGAGCAGCATGATCCGGCCGATGGGGAAGTTGGCAAATTTCGGCCGGAGAAGCCGGGCGACGATATCCACGCCGCCGGTGGAGGCGCCGGCGATGAATACCAGGCCGATGCCGAGACCGGTCAGCAGTCCGCCGTAGAGGGTAGCCAGGAGAGGATCCACCGTGGGGACGGGGAGGCGCTCAAACAGGGCCAAAAATAGGTTGGACAAGAGCATCCCTGCCAGAGAACCCAGGAAAAACTTCCGGCCCACGCCCTTGAGCCCGGCGAGAAAGATCGGCACGTTGATGAGAAGCGACCAAAGGGGCACCGAGCCGAAGCCAGTCAAATGGGTGAGCAGCTGGCCGATACCGGACACACCGCCCACGTTGATCTGGTTGGGCTGGAGGAAGAGGTCGAAGCCCAGGGCAAAGACGGCGCAGCCAAAGAGAATTAAACATCCGTTTTTGACCTGGCGCAAGATCGCAATACGGTTCATAAGTCACCTCAAAGTCTCGGGAGAATCCAAAGGTTGTGATACGCGGGCAGGCCGGAGGCGCTTTGAAAGCGTGCATGGTGCACTGCTTTCCCCTCACAGCGTCAGCTGAGGTTCCAGGGCGTCCTCGGGACGAAGGATGGCGCCGGCGGCAGGCAGAGAGCGGGCGCGGTAGCGCGCCGGATTTTGGATGGTGCTCTGGGGGAGGGGCATGGCTTGCTCCAGGAGTTTGCCCTTGCGCAGGGTCATCACCGCCACGCCCTGGGTGGCGCGGGTGGCCTTTACGGAAAGCTGGGCGGTGGAGAAGATCAGCGCCCGGCCGTCGGAGCTGTAGAGCACCATCTCCGCCTCGCCGTCCTGGAGGAGAAAGACGCCCTTCACCGGGCTCTTGTCGGAGTAGGCGCCGGTGAGCTTGCGCCGGTTGGACTTGGTGGCGTAGGCGGAGAGCTCTACCCGGGCGGCCTTGCCGTTTTCAAAGACGAAGAGGACGCTGCCGCGGTAGTCCCCGGGGAGCAGCACCGCGAGGACGCCTTCGCCCTCGTCCATGCCCAGCTTGGCCGGGAGGAAGTCGCCCAGCACCGAGGCCTTGGTATCGTCGAACTCGGCAAGGCGGGTCTTGTAGACCTGGCAGCGGTCGGTGAACACCAGCATTTCCGCCCGGTTGGTGGCCTCCTGGGAGAAGGCCAGGCTGTCGCCCTCTTTAAACTTTTGTTCGCCGCTCATGCGCAGGCTCTGGGCGGTGATTTTTTTGAAGTAGCCCTCCCGGGAGACGAACACGGTCACCGGATAGTCGGGGACATCCTCCGCGGGCTCGCACTCCTCGGCCTCGGCGGCGTGCACCAGGGAGGTGCGCCGGGGCTGACCGTATTTGGCGGCCACCGTCTGCAGTTCCTTGACGATGATATCCCGGATTTTTTTGTCCGAAGCCAGGATCTCCTCCAGCTCGGCGATTTCACCGGCCAGCGCCTCGGTGTCGGCAATGCGCTTTAAGATATATTCCTTGTTGATGTTCCGGAGCTTGATCTCCGCCACAAATTCCGCCTGGGCTTCGTCGATGCCAAAGCCGATCATCAGGTTGGGAATGACCTCGGCGTCGGATTCGGTTTCCCGGATGAGTTTGATGGCCAGGTCGATGTCCAAAAGGATCTTTTTCAGACCCTTTAAAAGGTGCAGCCGCTGGCGCTTTTTCTGAAGCTGGAAATAGACCCGGCGTTTGACGCACCCGGCCCGCCAGGCCGTCCACTCCTCGAGAATCTCCCCCACGCCCAGCACCCGGGGACTCCCGGCCACCAGGAGGTTGAAGTTGCACGGAAAGCTGTCCTGGAGGGGCGTCAGGCGCAGAAGGCGCGCCATGAGCTTCTCGGGATCCACGCCGCGCTTTAAGTCAATGGTGAGCTTGAGGCCCGAGAGATCGGTCTCATCGCGCATGTCGGCGATTTCCCGGATCTTGCCGGCTTTGGTGAGCTCGGCCACCTTGTCCAGAATGGCTTCGGTGGAGGTGGTGTAGGGAATTTCGTAGATCTCAATGAGGTTGCCCTCTTTGAGATAGCGCCATTTGGCCCGAATGCGGAAGGAACCGCGGCCGGTGCGGTAGATCTCGGCCATTTCCTTGGCGTCGTAGAGGATCTCGCCGCCGGTGGGAAAGTCCGGCGCAGGCAGCGTGTCCAGGAGATCGCACTTGGGATGGCGGATCCGGGCGATGGCCGTCTCGCAGACTTCTTTTAAGTTAAAGCCGCAGATATTGCTGGCCATGCCCACGGCAATGCCGGTGTTGTTGCTCACCAGGATATTGGGGAAGGTGGTGGGCAGGAGGGTCGGCTCCTTGCGGGTGGAATCATAGTTGTCCACGAAATCCACGGTGTCGGAATCGATATCGCGAAAGAGCTCCTGGCAGATGGGGTCGAGCTTGGCCTCGGTGTAGCGGCTGGCGGCGTAGGCCATATCCCGGGAGTATACCTTGCCGAAGTTGCCCTTGGAGTCGATAAAGGGGTGCAGCAGCGCCTCGTAACCCCTGGAGAGACGCACCATGGTCTCATAAATGGCGGCGTCGCCGTGGGGATTTAAGCGCATGGTCTGGCCGACGATGTTGGCCGACTTGGTGCGGCTGCCGCTGAGCAGCCCCATGTCGTACATGGTGTAGAGGAGCTTGCGGTGGGAGGGCTTGAAGCCGTCGATTTCGGGGATGGCCCGGGAGACGATGACCGACATGGCGTAGGGCATGTAGTTGAGCTCCAGCGTGTCGGTGATATTCTGCTCGAGAATCTCCGCCCGCAGCCCTTCCACCCGACCGGGCGCGGGCTTGTGGGTCGTTTCTTGTTTTTTACGTGGCATAAGTGAATCCTTCCAATGTGGGATGTTGGATGTAGGGGCGGCCTGCATGGCCGCCCGTAGGGCAGTCGCGATTCCCGGGAATCTTCCGCAAAACGCACCCCGGCAGGGAGCCCTGCCTTACGAAATATCCGCCAGTTCCAGGTATTCGTGGCCGTGGAGGGCGATGTGCTCCTTGCGGCCGGTTAAGTCGTCGCCCAGGAGGAGGTCAAACACCTCCGCCGTCCTGGCCGCATCCTCGGGCATGACCTTGATGAGCCGCCTTGTCTCAGGGTTCATGGTGGTCAGCCACATCATTTCCGGCTCGTTCTCGCCCAGGCCCTTGGAGCGGGCGATGGTCACCTTTTTGCCCTCTAGGTTCTTCAAAATCTCGGCCTTTTCACTGTCGGAGTAGGCGAAATACGTCTTATCCTTGGTGTTGATTTCATAGAGGGGCGACTCGGCGATATAGACATAGCCCTTTTCGATGAGCGTCGGCGTCAGGCGGTAGAGCATGGTCAAAACCAGGGTGCGGATCTGAAAACCGTCCACGTCGGCATCGGTGCAGATGACCACCTTGTTCCAACGGAAGCTGCTCAGGTCGAAGGCGCTCAAATCCTTGGCTTTTTTGCCCTGCACCTCCACGCCGCAGCCCAAAACCTTGATGAGATCGGTGATGATGTCGGACTTGAAGATCCGGTCATAGTCGGCCTTGAGGCAGTTCAAGATCTTGCCCCGGATGGGCATGATGCCCTGGAACTCCGCGTCCCGGCTGAGTTTCACCGAGCCCAAGGCGCTGTCGCCCTCCACAATATAAATTTCCCGCCTGGATACGTCTTTACTCCGGCAATCCACGAACTTTTGAACGCGGTTAGAGAGGTCAATGGTGCCCGAGAGCTTCTTTTTGATGTTGAGACGGGTCTTTTCCGCGGTCTCGCGGCTGCGCTTGTTTAAGAGCACCTGTTCGGCAATTCTCGCGGCCTCGGCGGCGTTTTCGATGAAGTAGACCTGCAGCCGGGCGCGGAAGAATTCGGTCATGGCCTCTTGGACAAACTTGTTGGTGATGGCCTTTTTCGTCTGGTTTTCGTAAGAGGTCTGGGTGGAGAAACAGTTGGTCACCAGCACCAGGCAGTCGGCAACATCCTGGAAGGTGATCTTGCTTTCGGATTTGGTATATTTGTTGTTGGCCTTCAGGTAGGCGTCGATGGCGTAGACAAAGGCGTTCTTCACAGCCTTCTCCGGCGCGCCGCCGTGCTCCAGCCAGGAGGAGTTGTGGTAATATTCGATGCAGCTGACCTGATTGGAAAAGCACAGTGCCGCCGAGAGCTTCACCTTGTATTCGGGCTTATCCTCTCGGTCGCGCCCTTTGCGCTCTGCCTCCCAATACTGCGGGATGGTCATGGCTCCGGCTTCGGTGAGCTCGGCGACATAGTCCAAAATGCCCCGTTCGTAGAGAAAATCCTTTGTCTCCAGCTTTCCCGGGGCAATTTCCCGGCGGAAACGGAAGGTCACGCCGGCGTTGACCACGGCCTGGCGTTTGAGGACGTCCTCAAAGAACTCTGTGGGGATGGCGATGTCGGTAAAAACATCCAGGTCGGGAAGCCAGCGGAAGGTGGAGCCAGTTTTTTTTCGGTCGGCGGGGGATTTTTTCATCTCACCCACCAGCTCGCCGCGCTCAAAATGGAGGTCGTAGCGCAGGCCGTCGCGGCGGATGGTGGCGTCGAAATACCGCGAGGCATACTGCGTGGCGCAGGCGCCCAGACCGTTGAGGCCCAGGGAGTATTCATAGTCGCCGCCGGCGTTGTTCTGATACTTGCCGCCGGCGTAGAGCTCACAAAAGACCAGCTCCCAGTTGTAGCGGCCTTCGGCCTCGTTCCAGTCCACGGGGCAGCCCCGGCCGAAGTCCTCCACCTCGATGGAGTGGTCGAGATAAGCGGTGACGGTGATGGTATCGCCGTGGCCCTCCCGGGCCTCGTCAATGGCGTTGGAGAGAATTTCAAAAACGGCATGCTCGCAGCCCTCCAGGCCGTCGGAGCCGAAGATCACGGCGGGGCGCTTGCGCACCCGATCGGCGCCCTTGAGCGAGGCGATGGAGTCGTTTCCATAGGTTTGTTTTTTCGTCATAAAGTTCCTCTCAGCTCGGTGTTTACAGATGCTCATAGTCATACATTTTAAGTATAGCCAAAAAGTTTGCCCTTGTCAAACGCGGGGGAGAAAACCAGAGGTTGCATTCTGGAACAAAAACGGCTATATTTTACATTGGAATATTTTTAGCAGATTGGAGCGATCAATGTGCAGCAGATCGGGTTCGACAATGAAAAATATCTGAGCCTACAGACCGAGCGGATCCTCAGCCGCGTGGAGCAGTTCGGCGGCAAGCTCTATCTGGAATTCGGCGGCAAGCTCTTTGACGATTACCATGCCGCGCGGGTGCTGCCGGGGTTCCAGCCCGACAGCAAGATGCGCATGCTTCTCAAGCTCCGCGACCAGGCGGAGCTGGTGGTGTGCATCTCCGCAGACGACATCGAGAAAAATAAGCGGCGGGGCGACCTGGGCATCACCTATGACCTGGATGTGATGCGCCTGATCGACGCCTTCCGGGAGTTCGGGCTGTATGTGGGCAGCGTGGTGATGACCCGCTTCCGCGGCCAGCACGCCGCCGAGGCTTTCCAGCACAAGCTGGAGGACATGGGCGTGCGGGTCTACCGCCACTATCCCATCGACGAGTATCCCTCCAATATCCCCCTCATCGTCTCCGACGAGGGCTTCGGCAAGAATGAGTATATCGAGACCTCCCGCCCCATTGTGGTCATCACGGCCCCCGGCCCCGGCTCGGGAAAGATGGCCACGTGCCTCAGCCAGCTTTACCAGGAGCACCGCCGGGGCATCCGGGCGGGCTATGCCAAGTACGAGACCTTCCCGGTGTGGAATCTGCCTCTCAAGCATCCGGTGAATTTGGCCTATGAGGCAGCTACCGTGGATCTGGACGACGTGAATATGATCGATCCCTTCCATCTGGAGGCCTACGGCGAGACCACCGTGAACTACAACCGCGACATCGAGATCTTCCCGGTTTTGGAGGCAATGTTCCGCAAGATCTACGGTCATTGTCCCTATAAGAGCCCCACGGACATGGGCGTCAACATGGCGGGCTATGCCATCGTGGACGACGAGGTCTGCCGCGAGGCCTCCCGCCAGGAGATTATCCGGCGGTACTTTGCCACAACCAGCGCCGTGAAGAAGGGCCTGGCCGCCCCGAGCCAGATCCACAAGATGGAGGTTTTGATGCAGTCGCTGGATCTCACGCCGGAGCGGCGGCGCACCGTGCCCGCGGCGCGGGCTGTGGCCGAGCGCACCGGCGAACCGGCCATGGCCATTGAGCTCACCGACGGCAGCATCATCACCGGCAAGACTTCGGCGCTGATGGGCGCCTCCTGTGCGGCGCTGCTCAATGCGCTGAAGCATCTGGCCGGGATTGCCGACCAGGTGGATCTCATTTCTCCCACGGTGCTTGCGCCGATCCAGCATCTGAAGGTGGCCCACCTGGGCAACCGCAATCCCCGGCTGCACACCGACGAAATGCTCATTGCCCTTTCCATGTGCGCCGTTACCAACCCCACGGCAGAGCTGGCCATGGAGGCCCTCAGCAGCCTCCGGGGCGCGGAGGTGCACTCCACGGTGATCCTCTCATCGGTGGATGAGAACGTGTTTAAGAAGCTGGGCGCCCACGTGACCTACGAGCCGGTCTATGAGAGCCAGCGGCTGTACCATAAGTCGTAATCCGGCTGCAAATTCACAATTTGTTCAAGGCAATTCGATTGAAAAACGGCCGCCCCTGTGATAGACTGAAACGACTGAGCGGAAAGGAGCGGTCTTTTGGAACAGTCCTCTCACAAGCCCCTGCGGTGGCTTTCGGCCGGCCTGGTCGTGGCCTTCCTGGCCCTTACGGCCCTGGGGATTTTTGCGGCCAGCCGACAGGGCCTGAGCGACGACGTGGTGCGCTGCGGTGATCTGACCCTGGACAACACCCAGCTGGCTTATTTTTATTGGAGCGAATACTTCTATTTTGCCGGGGCCTACGGCGACTATCTCGAGGGCGTGGTGGACTTCTCCAAGCCCCTTTCACAGCAGGCCTACAGCGAAAGCCAGTCCTGGCAGGACTATCTGCTGGAGGAGACCCTGGCCACCATTCAGGAGACCCTTGCCATGGTCTTTGCCGCCCAGGCGGCGGATTTCACGCTGCCCGAGGACATGCAGCAGGAGCTGGAGACGGTGGTGGAGAACTTCCGCACCGCCGCGACCGAAGGCGGCTATGAGGATCTTGACGGCTATCTCCGGGCCTCCTACGGCGCAGGCGCGGAGGAAGCCAGCTTCCGGACATATTTGACGTGGTCATATCTGGCTTCGGCCTACGCAGACCGGCTCTTTGAGACCATTGCGCCCACCGAGGAAGAGATTCTCGATTATTACGAGGGCCACGCCGGGGAATATCTGGAAAACTACGGCGTCAGCCGGGACGATCCGCCCCTGCCAAAGGGCGTATACCTCCCCTTTGACAACAGCGCCGAGGCCCAGAGCGTCTATGGCGACTTCCTCGCTGGCGGCGCCACGCGGGAGCTGCTGGACAATCTGAGCGCGGCCCACCAGGGTACGACCGGAGAGTTGGAGCCTGTAACGCCGGCCGATGTGGGCGAGGCAGCCCTGGCCTGGTTCCTGGACGAGGATCGCAGGCCGGAAGATCACGCCGTGGTGGAAGAGGATGACGGCACCGCCGCCATCTGCTACTATGTGGCCGCAGGAGAGGAGACCTATTGGTATCTCCTGGCCGAGGACGATGTGCGCCACGAGACGTATCAAAATCAATACCTGTCCCTCTGCGAGGCATACCCCTGTCAGGTCAATTACAACAAAGTGCGCCTGACAGCCCCGGAGGGATTGTATGATATGGCCGGTGTGACCGGCGAAGAACAAGAAAGTGAGTGAAACCATGAAGATCTGTCACAACTGTCAAGGGGCCATGGACGACGAGGCCCAGGTCTGCCCCACCTGCGGCGCGCCCTGGGAGGCGCCGGCCGCCGAGACCTCGGCCGAAGCCCCGGAAGCCGCCCCTGAGACGGTGGAAGCCGCCCCGGAAGCCCCCGAAGCCTCTGAAGCCGCTCCTGTCATGCCCGAGACCACCCCGGAGTCCCCCACGCCCAAGAAGGGCGGCCGCGGCGCCGTGGTAGCCCTGGTGTTGGTGGCGGTGCTGGCTGTGGCCGCGGTGGTTGGCAAGAGCGCCTGGGATCGCAACCGCGCCCAAAACGATGCCGCCCAGAGCGATACCCAGGATACCACTGCCGACACCCCCTCCGATGCGTCTGAGAGCGATGCCACTACCCAGATTACCGCCGAGGAGGCGGCTGCCAATCCGCTGCTGCACAACAACGCCTATGGCTACCGCTCCTACTCCGCCCACTTTGCAACCGACGAAGCCACCGGAGAGCAGGTCTTTACCTATCTCAACGCCGACGGTGAGACAGTCACCATCCCGGCGGAGGATGTGGAAAAGGCCATGGATACGGTGGTGGCCACCGCGGGCAGCCTGGAGCTCACCAACCGGGAGCTGCTGTATTACTATGACCAGCAGTATTATTCATTCTATACCAACTACGGCTCCTATCTGATGTATCTTATGGATACCACCAAGCCCCTGGACGAGCAGCTGGACTTAAACGGCGCCGACACCTGGCAGAAGTTCTTCATTGATGCCTCTCTGCAGGCCTTCCAGCAGACGGCGGCCCTCTATGACGAGGCCATGGCTGCGGGCTATACCCTGGATGAGGATATGCAGGCCTCTCTGGATTCCCTGGCCGATGATCTCAACGCCGTCGCCGTGCAGAACGGCTACGACGATGCCGAGCGCTATCTTGACGACTTCTTCGGCGCTGCCGCCACACTGGAGAGCTACCGCACCTTCCTAGAGGTCAACCAGATTGCTTCGGGCTATGCCAACTCCCTGATCAACAGCATGACCTTTACCGACGCGGAGCTCTCGGACTACTACGACGCCAATGCCGAGTCGCTCCAGTCGAGCTACGGGCTGCAAAAGGTGGACAAGAATGTCATTGATGTCCGCCACATTCTCATCTCGCCCGAGGACACCGAGAGTGAGGAAAGCTGGGCGGCGGCCGAGGCCGAGGCGCAGCGGATCTACGACGAATGGAAGGCCGGCGAGGCCACCGAGGAGAGCTTCGCCGCTCTGGCCACGGAATACACCCAGGATCCCGGCTCACAAACCACCGGCGGCCTCTACGAGGATGTCTATCCCGGCCAGATGGTCACGGAATTCAACGACTGGTGCTTTGCCGACGGCCGCGCCGTGGGCGACAGCGAGATCGTCAAGACCTCCTACGGCTATCACATCATGTACTTCTCCGGAGAGGGGGAGGACATCTATTGGAAGCTGGCCGTGGAGGAGCTGATGCGCAGCGAGCGCTTCACCGAGACGCTCACCGAGCTTGCCCAGGGTTATCCCATGGCCTCCTCGCCGGAGCTCTTTGCCCTCCTCGACCGCACAGCTCCCACCGTGCCTTCCGCGGAGTCGGAGGAGAGCGGCGAGACGGAGAGCGCCGACGGGACGAATACCGGCACGGAAACCCCTGATGAGACGAATACCGGCACGGAAACCGCCGGTGATACCAGCGAAGAACCGCAGGATTGACGGGTTTTGACGGGGGGAAGTGGTGAAAATTGCGGCGCAAGATGCTCTTTTTTGTCAATCCCAAGGCGGGACAGCTGGAGCTGAGAAACAAGCTGATGGATGTGCTGTCGGTGTTCACCGCGGCGGACTTTGACGTCACCGTCCATGCCACCCAGGGCCCCGGCGATCTCACGGCCTTTCTCCGCGAACACGCCGGGGAATATGACATCGTGACTTGTGCCGGTGGCGACGGCACCCTCAATGAGGCCGTCTCGGGATTGATGCAGCTCTCCCGGCGACCGCTCCTGGGCTATATCCCCGGCGGCACCGTCAACGACGTGGCTGCTACGCTGGGCCTCAGCCGCGACCCGGTGGAGGCGGCCAGGACGGTGGTGGGGGGCGAGCCTTTCGCCATCGACATCGGCGCGCTGGGCGCGGAGAGATGGTTTACCTACGTGGCGGGCTTTGGCGCCTTTACGGATGTATCCTACCAGACTCCCCAGCAGGATAAACGGATCTTAGGCCGCCTGGCCTACCTCCTCAACGGCGTCAAGAGCCTGGGGGAGATCCGCCCCATTCAGATGCGCATGGAGGTGGAGGGAAAGGTCATCGAGGAAGAGGTGCTTTTGGGGCTGGTTTGCTCCACCACCAGTGTGGGAGGCTTCCGGGCTCGGCAGGATTTTGGCGTTAAGCTCAACGACGGCCTCTCGGAAGTCATCGTAGCCAAGAATATCAAGACCCTGGCCGACCTCAACGCTTTGGGCACGCTTTTGGTCAAGCGGGAGTTTGACCCGAAGTTCTTCTATACGTTTCAGACCGGCCATGTGCGCTTTGCCTTTCCCCGAGCCGTCAAATGGACGGTGGACGGCGAGTTTGGCGGCGCCTACGAAGAGGTGGACATCACCAATCGCTGCCGCGCCGTGGAAATCATTGTCCCAGCCTCCTAAAAGCGGCCCTTCGGGGCCGCTTTTTTGCACCCTTTGATACTGGCAAAATTGCCAATTTTGCACGAGTTTTTTACGCGATGTTTGGATGTTTGACCCATTTACACCAGTCCTTTAACGTGCTAAAATACCACCGTGCTAGCGAAATGCGAGCAACCAAAGGAGGATATGAAATGAAAAAATTTCTTGCGCTGCTGCTCAGCGTCCTGCTGGTCTTTTCTCTGATGGCCTGCGCCGCCGACACCGCCGCAGATCAGACCGACGACCAGACCCAGAACACGACCGATGACGCCGACACGACCGACGACGCCACCGACGATGCCGTGGATGACGCCACCGACGACACCACGGATGACACCACCGACGATACCACCGCTGCCGAGTCCGACAAGGCCTATGTCCAGGGGAAGGGCACGCTGGTTGTGGGCATCACCGACTTTGCCCCCATGGACTATATGGAGGACGGCGAATGGATCGGCTTTGACGCCGACATGGCCAAGGCCTTTGCCGAGAGTCTGGGCGTGGAGGCTCAATTTGTGGAGATCAACTGGGACACCAAGAGCATGGAGCTGGATGGCAAGAACATCGACTGTGTCTGGAACGGCATGACCCTCACCGAGGAAGTTCTGGCCACCATGGACTGCTCCAACGCCTACTGCAACAACGCCCAGGTGGTAGTGGTCAAGGCCGACGTGGCGGAGCAGTACGCCACCGCGGAGGACTGCAAGGATCTGAACTTTGCTGTGGAGTCCGGCTCTGCCGGTGAAGCCGCCGCGGAGGCGCAGGGCTACAACTACATCGCCGTGGACACCCAGGCCGACGCGCTGATGGAAGTCTCTGCGGGCACCTCCGACGCCTGCATCATCGATCTGCTGATGGCCGGCGCCATGATCGGCGAGGGCACCAACAATGCCGATCTGGTCTACACCGTGGAGCTCACCACCGAAGAGTACGGCGTGGGCTTCCGCAAGGGCTCCGACCTGGTGGCGGCGCTCAATGAATTCTTCGCCGCGTCCTATGCCGACGGCTCCATGATGGCCTGTGCCGAAACCTACGGCGTGCAGGAATCCGTGGTCGAGCAGTAATAGCCTGTCTGTCAAGAGCCAGGGCGCGTGTCCCTGGCTCTTTTGCACCGCCCAGTCCCCTGGCGGGGCCCACCGCCCCATTATCGTACCACACCCACTTCTGGAGGAATCGACATGTTTGGAACTGTATTTGCTTCGCTCAACGAAGGCTTTCTTGTGACGCTGGCGCTTTTTGGCGTCACGCTCCTGGGGGCGCTGCCTCTGGGACTCGTGATTTCCTTCGGCTCCATGAGCAAGTTCACACCCCTCAAGGGCGTGTGTCGGGTGCTGGTGTGGATCTTCCGGGGCTCTCCGCTGCTGCTGCAGCTGATGATTATTTTCTATGTCCCCGGTAAGCTGGGGCACAATATCTGGGGCTTTCAAAACGGCCGCTTTTGGGCGGCGGCCGCAGCCTTTATCATCAATTATGCCTGCTATTTCTCTGAGATCTACCGCGGCGGCATCGAGTCCATTCCCCGCGGCCAGACCGAGGCCGGCCTGGTGCTGGGCATGACCAAGGGACAGATTTTCTTCAAGGTCAAGCTGATGCAGCTGGTGCGGCGAATCGTGCCGCCCATGTCCAACGAGATCATCACCCTGGTCAAGGATACCTCCCTGGCCAATATCATCGCCTTGACGGAAGTGATCTGGGCCGGCGACCGGTTTATGAAAAAGGGTCTGGTCTGGCCGCTGTTTTTCACCGGCGTGTATTACCTGGCCTTCAACGGTGTTTTGACCATCTTCTTCGGCTGGGTGGAAAAGAAGCTCAGCTATTACCGCGTGTGAGGAGGGGAAAACATGGCAATGCTGGAAGTATCCCATCTGGAAAAGCACTTCGGGGAGACCGAGGTGCTCAAGGACATCAACTTCTCCCTGGAGAAGGGCCAGTCTCTGGCCATCATCGGCTCCTCCGGCTCGGGAAAGACCACCCTTTTGCGGTGCCTCAACTTCCTGGAGAGTCCCGACAGCGGTACCATCCACGTAGACGGCCAGCTGCTGCTGGACGGCGGCGTCAAAACCAAAACCTCCGACAGAGAGGTGCGGAAAAAGCGGCTGCGGTTTGGCCTGGTGTTTCAGAATTTCAACCTTTTCCCCCAGTATACGGCTTTGGAGAATGTGATGCTGGCCAGCCAGCTTTTGGCCAGGGAGCGGCCGGACTACAAGCAGCGGAAAAAGGAGATCTTCGCTGAGATCCGTGCCAATGCCGAAAACCTCCTCGCCCAGGTGGGCTTGAAAGACCGCATGGGCAACTATCCTGATCAGCTCTCCGGCGGTCAGCAGCAGCGGGTGGCCATTGCCAGAGCCCTGGCCCTCAAGCCGGATATCCTCTGCTTCGACGAGCCCACCTCGGCGCTGGATCCTGAGCTCACCGGCGAGGTGCTCAAGGTTATCCGGGCCCTGGCGGAGCAGCACATGACCATGATTATCGTCACCCATGAGATGGCCTTTGCCCGGGATGTGGCCGATGAGATCATCTTTATGGACGGCGGTGTCATCGTCGAGCGCGGCCCTGCCCATCAGGTCATCGAACACCCCAGAGAAGAGCGCACGCGCCACTTCCTGGCCCACTACTCCGCTTCTTAGATCGCAGGGAAAAGAAATCAATCGCGAATAGGACACAAAACGGCGAATTTCTTCCATGGAAATTCGCCGTTTCAGCGTGTCGAAAAAGTCTTTTCGCCACGCTGCCTCAGGATTTTTCAACTTCGAAAAGTTGAAAAATCCATCCCTTTTTGAACGTGCAAGGGGTCTTAACCCCTTGCACACATTCCCCGCTGCTCTGTCACGGGCACTGGTAGCGAGGTTTTTTGACAGTCTCAAACGGCGAATTTCTTCCATGGAAATTCGCCGTTTTTCTATGTCTGCGGATGGGGTCAAAGACGGACTTCTCCGGTCGAAGCCTTCAATAGATCGAATGGGGCGACCAGAATTTGCGCGGGATGAAGCAATCCGCCTGCTGGGGCGCGGCAGTTTTCGTGAAAATACAACAAATACATATTGACGTAATTAAGTTGATATGTTATCATAATGATACAAAATATGACAAAGCGAGCTCGCCGGTCAGATCGCGGCCGCTGGGTCAAAATTAAAACGAGGTGTAGAGCATGTACAAAGGGAAAATCATTCACGCAGACATCAACCGTGTCATCTCCAGCTGCCGTCATTATGACAAGGTTTCCATTCTGGACTTTGGCATGTCCGGCGGCGACAAGGCCAAAGAGATCATCGATCTCGGCTGGCGGCGGGGAGATCCCATGGTGCTGGACGTGGCCCAGACCATCGGTGAGTATTGGGCCTTTGACAAGATCCTGATGATGGATTTCGTGCCGAAGCTCAACCCCGAATTCTATCAGAAGGTGCTCGACTCTTTCCCGGGCGTGACGGTGGAGCTGGTTACCGTGGCCGACTTCAAGGCGGCTATCGCCGATTCTAAGGCCGTCATCCGCACCGGTGACAACCAGGATGGCGCCAACCTGGTCTTTGTGGCGGGCGTCGCGCGGGAGTCCTCAAAATAATTTCACGTTGACGTTTTGAGCTGGGAGGTAAACCAATGTCGATGACAGAATGCACGACGAGAGCCTGGGGTTCTCCGAGCCGGTATATCCAGGGCCGATTTGAACTGGAAAACATCAGAAAGCACACGGAAGTCTATGGAAAACGCGTCTTTTTCCTGATTGACGTGTTCTTCTACAAGAGTCTGCGGGAAAAATTCGAAGCGCTGTATGCCGGGAGCGACACCCAGGCGGTCTATGAACAGTTCGGTGGTCAGTGTACGGCGGAGGAGATTCTCCGCTGCACCGACGTGGCCAAGGCGCTCACCCCCGACGTGGTGGTGGGCATTGGCGGCGGCAAGACCATGGACACGGCCAAGGCTGTGGCCGATAACTATCACGCCGCTACGGTTATTGTGCCCACTACGGCGTCCACCGACGCACCGGCCATGGGCCTTTCCGTGATCTACACCGCCGAGGGCGAGCACATCGGTGCACGGCACTACAGAAAGAACCCCGACCTGGTGCTTCTGGACACGGACATTCTGGCGAAGGCGCCGATTCGTTTCTTGGTGGCGGGTATGGGAGACGCACTGTCTACCTATATTGAGTGCCGCGCCAACGAATTGTCCGCTTCTCCCAACTATGTCAACAGCGGCTACCGAGCCACCATTGCGGTGATGGCCATAGCCCGGGCCTGCCATGAGACGGTGCTGAAAAAGGGCGTTCAGGCCAAGCTGGCCGCGGAAAAGGGCCTCTGCACCAAGGATGTGGAGGACGTCATCGAGGCCAATACCCTCCTTTCGGGCCTGGGCGTGCAGAATGCGTCCTGTGCCGGCGCCCACTCCATCGCTGAGGGTATTACGGTGCTGGAGCCCTGCGCGCGGCTGCTCCACGGCGAAGTGGTGGCCTTCGGCATCCTGGTACAGCTGATTGTGGAAGGCGCGCCCCGCGAAGAGCTGGACGAGCTCTATGACTTCTTTGAAAAGGTAGGCCTGCCTACCACCTTTGAAGACCTCAAGATTCCCAATGCCAGCGAGGCGGATATCCGCAAGGTGGCCGAGGCTTCGATGCACTCCTACTGGGACGTGGAGCCCTTTGCGGTAAATCCTCAGATGGTCTATGACGGTATTATGATGGCCAATGTCCTGGGCATGGAGAGAAAAGCGGCTCGCTGAAGGGATAAGCGTTCCCAAGCGGCGCCGTCACGCGAAATGATACTGTGGAGGTAGTAATGATGAATATGATCAAACTCGGTAAAACCGATCAGATGGTTTCCCGTTTGGCTCTGGGTACGTGGGGCCTTGGAAGCGATTTCTACGGCGAGGTGGAGCTCCAGAGCGCCATCGATACGCTCCATGCTGCGGTGGACTGCGGCATCAATCTGGTGGATACCGCCCCCAACTACGGCAACTCCGAAGAGGTGCTGGGCAAGGCCATGGAGGGGATCCGCGACAAGGTTGTTCTGGCCACAAAATGCGGCTGCTTGAAGTATCCCGGCGGCTCCTATAAGCTCCTGACGCCGGTGAGCATGCGTATCCAGCTGGAGGAGAGCCTTCGGCGGCTCAAGACCGATTACATTGATCTCTATCAGATCCATTATCCCGACAAGAACAGTTCCATGGCTGTGGCCTACGACACCATGAACCAGTTTGTGAAGGAAGGCAAGATCCGGGCCTGGGGCGTGTGCAACCACACGGTTACCGAGGCTCTGGACGCGGCCGACGCCGGCGCTGTGAGCATCCAGCTGCAATACTCCCTCACCAAGCGCGGCATTGAGCGGGACATTCTTCCCGTCTCCAAGGCGAACAACCTCGCGGTGATGGCCTATGGCACCCTGATTGGCGGTCTCCTTTCAGGTAAATATACCGGCCCGCGTACCATCGGCACCACCGACCGCCGGCCCATGTTCTACACCGAATTTAAGGAAGAGAACTGGCCCAAGTCCGAGAAGCTCATTGCCGCTGTGCGCGAGGTGGCCGAAGCCCGAGGCGTGTCCATGCCCAGCGTGGCCATCAACTGGGCGCTGTCCAGCCCTTATGTGTCCATCGCTCTGGTGGGCGCCAAGTCGCCCAAGCAGGCGCAGGCCAACGTGGAAGCCCTCTCCTTCTCCCTGACGGCGGAAGAGGTGGCCAAGCTCAACGCAGCATCGTTCTAAGCGCGATCCACAGGAGGAACATACCATGAAATTAACTGATTACGTAACCCTGGGCCACTCCGGCCTGCGGGTGAGCCCCTACTGCCTGGGCACCATGACCTTCGGCACCGACTGGGGCTGGGGCGCCGAAGAGGATGAGTCCATCAAGGTGCTCGAGCGGTATATGGAGCTGGGCGGCAACTTCCTCGATACCGCCAACTGCTATACCAACGGCCACTCCGAGGTGATCCTCGGCAACTATTTCGGCAAGAACAAGTTCAAGCGCGACCGCATGGTCATCGCCACCAAGGGGTTCGGCAACATGTATTCCGGCGACCCCAACGGCGGCGGCACCAACTTCAAGTCGCTGATGAACGCCTGTGATGAGTCTCTTCGCCGGCTGCAGACCGACTACATTGACCTCTACTACGTCCATCACTGGGATCCCCACACCCCGGTGGAGGAGACAATGTATGCCCTCAACTACCTGGTGCAGTCCGGCAAGGTGCGCTACATTGCCTTCTCCGACACCCCGGCCTGGGTGACCTGCAAGGCCCAGATGATTGCCCGGGAGAACCACTGGGCGCCCCTGACGGCCTATGAGATGGAGTATAACCTGGGTGAGCGTACCGTGGAATCCGAGATGATCCCCATGGCCAAGGAAATGGGCATCGGTATTGTCACCTGGTCGCCTCTGAAGAAGGGCCTCTTCTCCGGCAAGTACACCCGCGAAAACGGCGGCAACGTCCCCGGCGGCCGTCTGGCCACCCGCTATAAGGGCCAGGTCATCACCGAGAAGCAGTTTGAGATCATCGATGAGCTCATTGCCATTGCCAAGAAGTACGACACCACCCCCGCCACCGTGGCCATCGCCTGGGTGAAGGCCCGTCCCGCCGGCTCCGTGCCGCTGCTGGGCGCCCGTACGCTTGAGCAGCTGGAGTCCAACCTCCACGTGCTGGACTTCGAGCTTCCCGCCGAGGACGAAGCACGGCTTTCGGCACTGTCCACGCCGCCGGAGAGCTTTATCGAGCACGACATTCTCTCGGAGAATGCCATCTCCATGCTCCAGACCGGCACCACCATCAACGGCTGGAAGTCCAAACCCTGGCCCATGACTCCCGGCCCCAACGATATTCGCTGGTAATCCCGTTTTTTCCTTCTTCCCATCCAAACCTCTCTTAGCACGGCAATGCCCGGAAGCAGATGCTTCCGGGCATTGCTGCGTTTGCCGGCTGCTGTATCAGGGGAAAGCTGTGCCCGCCGGAGTTGGCCGGCGGGCTGGAGAGGAATCAGAGCACCTGGCAAGCACAGGGCTCTCCGGAGAGAATGGCGATGGCGTTCTTCACCGACATCAGACCCATCTGAGCCACGGCCTCCCGGGTATGGGCGCCGGTGTGGGGGGTGAAGATCACCCGGGGCAAGCCCTTGAGAGGGGAGTCCTTCAGAGGTTCCTGCTCAAAGGCATCCAGCCCCAAGCCGCCCAGCTTCCCGGAGAGAATGGCCTGGGCGGCGGCAGCCTCGTCAATGAGGCCGCCCCGGGCGGTGTTGATGAGAATGGCGCCGTCACGCATGGCGGCGATACGCGTTTTGTCCACCATATGGCGGGTGGCGTCGTTGAGGGGAACATGGAGCGATATTACGTCAGATTGGGTAAAGAGGGTATCCAGGTCGGCGGCAGTGACGTCATTGGCTGCGGCAAAGGCAGTGTCGAAATAGGGGTCATAGGCCAAAACCTGCATCTCAAAAGCCTTGGCACGTAGAGCCAGGCGTTTGCCGATGGCGCCCAGCCCCACAATGCCCAGCGTCTTGCCGGCCAGTTCCACGCCCTCACTCCGGGGCCATGCGCCGTCGGTGACGGCCTGGTGGAGTTGGGGCAGGTTGCGGGCGGCGGCCAGCATCAGCGCAAACGCCAGCTCGCATACGGCGGTGGAATTGGCTCCGGGTGTGTTGGTCACCGGAATACCGCGGCGCTTTGCCGCCGCCAGATCCACCCGATCCACGCCCACGCCGTAGCGGGAGATCACGCGCACGCTTGCGGGCATGGCCTCGATGACGTCGGCAGTGATGTAGTCCACGCCGGCGATGTAGGCGTCGCAGCCCTGGAGCCGCTGGAGGATCTGTTCCCCTTTCAGGGGTACCCCCAGGTCGTTGGTGACCACCTGGTCGAAATATTGGTGCAGCAGCTTTTGGGCGGCTGCATTCTGCGGCTGAAAAAAGGAAGTGGAACTCACAAAGACTTTCATGGCTTCACCCCCGCTTCCAGTTGGGATTGTCCACAATGGTGGGAATGCCGTTTTTCTCCACCAGGAGCTTGCGGTAGCCCTTGGTTTCGATGGTGCCGTAGTCGTGGCCTGCATCGGCCCGGAACACGAAGAAGGTGATGAGCTGCTCCGTAGCGCTCACATTGATGCTCCGGTGGGCATAGCGCTTGGGCACATAGACTGCCTTGCCGGGAGAGAGCTCCTGCGCCGACCAGTCGCCCTGCGGATCCTCCAGGAGCATATAGCCATGGCCTTTGAGACAGTAGTAGACCTCGCCGGTGTCGAGAATGGTGTGGAAGTGTCCCTTGGTGAAGAAGTATTCGTCCCCTACCTTGCCCGGGTTGAGGATCGAGCAGCCGAAAGCCAGGTCGCCGGGAGTCTCCGGCAGAGGCAGGCTGTGAAATTCATAGACCACAGGATCGCCGTGACGGCTCAGCTCCTCCCGGGCAGCCTCGTCTTGAAACATGCCCTTCATCTGGCTGAGACGGCGCTTGCCCGTCTGCGCAGTTTTCGAGAGGCCGGTTTCGGGGTCGAAATCCACAACACAGCCCCGCAGAAAGTCCAGCGCGTTGCTGGAGGCGTTAAAACTTGCCATTGTTGCCTTCCTCCTTTAGCGTTGGTTGAATGCCGCGGCGATGTTGTCCATTTCCCGCAGCCGCTGACCCAGGATTTCTGTGTGAAAGACCTCAGCGATGACCTGTGTCCAGCCATAGATGAAGTACATCCAGCCGTCGTGGACGCGGAGGCCTCTGGCCTCAGCCTGGGATTCGGCCTGGCGCTGGAAGAGGCGGTCACCGCGGTAATTGAGCTCCCATACCATACCCCCCTGGGGGAAGAGGGCCGCGTCGGTGAGAGGAGAACCGGGGCGATCCTTGCCAAGGCCTGTGGCGTTGATGACCAGAGAGCCGGGGCCCATGGTGGCCAGGACGGCGTCGTTCTGGCCGGGTTCGGGGGTCAGATGGAAAGCGGTGGGGATGGAGGCGAAATTCATCTCGGAGCAGATCCGCTCAATCTCGGTGAGCCGTGGCTGGCTGCGGTTGGCGATGACGATGCTGGCCGGGTCGTTGCCGTGGCCGGCATTGCGCATAAAGTAGGAGCACATGGAGATGGCACTGCCGCCGGCGCCCATGATGAACACACCCGCCTGGGGATGCTCGCGCCAGTAGCCCTCGGGGATAAATTCCTCCATGGCCATGCCGCAGGTGATGGGATCCTTGGCGTGGCCCCACAGTTGGCCATCCCGCTTGGAGATGGAGGAGAGCTCGCCAAACTGCCGGGCAAAGGGATCCAGCTCGTCAAAGAGATCCCGGGCGGCATGATAGAGGTCGATCTTGTGGGTGGTGACCAGGGCGCCCAGGGAGAGCGGGTCGTCCTTGATAAACTGCACCACCTCA
Organism: uncultured Oscillospiraceae bacterium; assembly: GCA_944386905.1. Classification (GTDB taxonomy): domain Bacteria; phylum Bacillota; class Clostridia; order Oscillospirales; family Oscillospiraceae; genus Avoscillospira. The sequence goes on along the minus strand of CALXCW010000005.1, from coordinate 12,732 downwards.
CGGTAGCGCTCGGCCGGGGCGTGGATTTCCAAATCAATGCCCCGGATGACGGCGTCCTCCAGGCCCAGTGCCTTGGCCCAGGCGGGGAACACCCGCATGATGGAAGAGCTGGCGGTGGTGACGCCGATGAAATACATGGTGGGCTGTGTGGCTTTTTCAAGTTTCATGTCTGATTCTCCTGTTCTCCCGCTGAGGGGGATATGCGAAAGGAAAGTAGGTGGGCGGCATTGCTGCGGCACATGGCGCGGATCTGCCCATGCTCCACCCCTGCCCGGCGGAGCATGGGCAGAAAGTCGGTGAGCAGGTAGTTAAGACCCATGTCCGCAGCACGGTAGGCCCTGAGGCGCTCGTTGGTGGTGTCCAGGCTGAGCACCAGCCGGTGGGAAAAGCCTGCCCGACAGATGCCGGCGATCCGGGACAGCTCCTCGGCGTCGGAGTGGTATTTGAGACGGTGAATGGTGTCATAGCACAAGTAAGCGCCCTGGCGCAAAAGGGCCAGATGCGTGGCCGTGTCAGGTACGGTGCGGTCGAGATGGCACAGCAGCACCCGTTCCGGCGCAACACCCCGTGCCGTTAGAAATGTCATCAGGCCCAGCGGGTCGCTGCCCGGATCTGTGTGCACCATCAGCGGCGCGCCGGTGGCAACGGCAGTTCGGGCAGCGGCCTCCCAAAGGGGGCGATAGGCCGGATCCTCCAGACCTCCCTCGGTGAGCGCTGCCTTGACCATCCCGGCCCGGGCGGGCAGAAGGCGGCCGTCGGGGGAGGTCATCCCCTGGGTGATCTCCCCGATAAAGCGCGCTGTGAGGGCCGGCACGGTCAGGGTGGGCAGGGACGACTGCGGCTCCAGGAAGCACAGCTTGTGGAAGCCTGTCACCGCCACGATGGCCACGCCGCTCCGGGCGGAAAGGGCCTGGAGTACGGCGGCATCCCGGCCAAAGTCCCCAGGCTGGGCATCCACGATGGCACCGCCGCCGGCGGCACGGTAGTCCGAGAGCTCCTGGAGGGAGCGGGAGAAGTCGTCCATACACAGCGCCGGGTTTACGTCGTAAGAGGGGCCTTTGCGCAGATAGATGTGCTCATGGCATTGGGTGTGGCCCAGGGACGCGGCCGGGACGTCCCCCTGCACGGTGCGCACCCAGGGCAGCTTTTCCACGGCGCTCAGCGTCCGGCCCGGGCGGCCTGGATCTTTTCCACAAACCGCTTGGCCGTCTCGGTGATCTGTTCGTAGTGGCCGGTTTTAGCGCCGCCGGTAAGGCTGCCGCCGGCGCCCACTGCCACGGCACCGGCCTGAATCCACGCCTCCACATTGTCCAGCGAGACGCCGCCGGTGGGCATCAGCTCCGCCTGGGGGATGGGGCCGTGGATGGCCTTGAGGATTTTGGGGCCGAAGAGCTCGCCGGGGAAAATCTTGATGAGGTCGGCACCGGCTTCCATGGCCGCCACCACCTCGGCAATGGACATGGCCCCGGGCATGCAGGCTACGCGGTAGCGGTTACAAAGCCGCTGGGTCTCGGCGTTGAAATAAGGGCTCACCACATATTGCGCTCCGGCCAGAATGGCAGCGCGGGCCGTCTCGGGATCCATCACCGTGCCCGCACCGATGAGGAAACCGGAGCCTTCATACGCCTTCGACATCCGCTTGAGCACATCCAGCACGTCAGGGGTGGTGAAGGTCAGCTCAATCCCGGCGCAGCCGCCTTGGATACAGGCTTCGGCGATGCGCAGGCAGTCGTCAGCGTCCTTAGCCCGCACCACGGCCACCAGGCCGCAGTCGGCCAGCTTTTGAAGAACTTGCTCTTTTTTCATAGGTTTGCCTCCTTGGTTTGGGCCTGTGCCTCGTAGAAGGGAAGCAGGGCACGGTAGGCCGCTTCAAATTGTTCCTTCACCGGGCCGTAGGCCCGGACATGGTCGGGCTGCGGGCGGCACGCGTGGGAAATCTCAATCATGTCGTCAATGACGGAGAAGTCGCGGAACAGGCCCACACCCACACCGCCGGTCACGGCGGCACCCATAGAGGTGGCCTCCTCCAAAAGTCGCGGTACCCGGATGGGAACGCCGTAGATATCCGCCATCATCTGCCGCCATACCTCGCCCTTGGCGCCGCCGCCGATGACCAGAATGTCGCGGATTTCCAGAGATTTTTTCAGCGAATCGAGGATGCCGTTGAGGTTCATGGTGACGCCCTCCAGCACGGCGCGGAAGAGGTCGGCACGGGTGTTCTCCATCTGAATGCCGAGCCACGCGGCGGTGGCCCGGGGGTTCCACCGGGGGGCGCGCTCGCCCAGAAGATACGGCAAAAACACCACGCCGCCGGAGCCGATGGGGCTCTTGGCCACCTGGGCGTTGATCCGGTCGTAGACATTGTCGCCCTCCAGACGGGCCAGCTGGCTCTCCAGGGGGCACAGCTGTTCCTTGAGCCAGTGGTAGGCGCCGCCTGCCGTCTGCATGGTGCCGTTGGGGGCGTAGAGCCCCGGAACAATGTGGGCCCAGGTGACGGTGCGCATTTGTTCATCCAGCAGCGGCTCGGTGCTGGTGGAGGCGATCCAGGCGGAAGAACCCACATAGCTGAAGGTTCTGCCGGGACTGATGGAACCGGCGCCCACATTGGCGCATACGCCGTCGCCGCCGCCCATGACCACCGGTGTGCCCACCTTGAGACCGGTTTGGGCCGCCGCCCAGGGGGTGACGGTGCCGGCGATGTGGGTGGAGGGCACGATCTCCGGGAGTTTGTCGCCGTCGATCCCCGCTGCAGCCACGATCCGCTCCGACCAAGAGAGGGTCTTGAGCTCTATGCAGCCATTGGAGGTGGCGTCGGAGGGCTCGGTAAAAAATGCGCCGGTGAGACGATGCACGATGAAGTCCTTTGCATTGAGGGTTTTGTAGGTCTTTGCGTAGACCTCCGGCTCGTTGTCCCGCACCCACATGAGCTTTTGAATGCCGTAGGAGGCGGTATTGCGGTGGCCGGCAATGGCGTAGAAGTCCCAGGGTTCAATCTCCCGGCGGATGGCCTCGCTTTGCGCCTGGGCGCGCTGATCGGCCCAGATGATGGACGGACGTAAGGGGTTGCCGGCTCGATCCACGCACAGGCAGCCCATCATCTGCCCGGAGAAGGAGACGGCCGCCACCTCGGCAGGCTGAACGCCGGTCTTATCCAGCAGATTTTTACTGGTGACGCAGATGGCGTTCCACCAGTCCTCCGGGTCTTGCTCGGCCCAGGTGCCGTGAAAATAGTGACAGCCGTAGGGATGCACCTCGCTGGAGACCAGCGCTCCGGTCTCGCTGAAGAGTGTGGCCTTGTTCCCGGAGGTACCCAGATCGTGGGCAAGGATGTATTTCATAGAAATGCCTCCTGTGGTTGTTATATAAGAATGTCATTACATAATAATGGAAGAAAAAATCCGGAAAACCGGCACGAAATGGGGGAAACGACGGAGGAACGGCAACCCTGCCGGGCCGCGCACAGCGGGATTACTGCGGCACTGTGCGCGGCAGAGCAAGATGCCGCGGCGCTATTCCCGAGAGATCTCCACGGAGAATTTACTGCGGTCGCCGCGATAGCGGGCCAGAGAGTATTCCAACAGCCTTCCGGCGCTGTTATAGCCCTTGGACTCGAAGAAGTGGATGGGCTGCCCCCGCTCAATATCCAGCAGGGCGGCGTCCTCAACGGTGGCGGTAAAGACCTCGCAGGTTCGAAGCACCCGGGAAATGTGGGTTTCTTTTTTCTCCGAGAGGACATTGTAGAGCGACTCCTTGGAGAAGTCGTGCTCGAGGACAAATTTGCACGGCTCATAGGGCAGATAGGTCTCCACACGGACGAAGGGTTCGCCGTCTACCAGGCGTTTGCGGTAGAGGTAGATCACCGTGTCGCCCAGCTCGCCGGCTTCCGGTGTAAGCTCCAGAGGCAGCGGCATCACCTTGAGATCCAGCACCACGGTGCTGGGTATGCGGCCGTCGTTTTCCACATCCTCGTTGTAGGAGAGAATGCTGTGAATAAACCGCTGATGTACCTTGGGCTTGGCGACAAATGTGCCCTTGCTCTTGGAGCGGTAGAGCAATCCATCCTGTACCAGGGCGGAGATGGCCTGGCGGACGGTGGTTCGGCTGACATCGAACATTTCGATGAGCTCTTTTTCGGTGGGAATCATACTGCCCACCGGATAGGTACCATTTTCAATCTCCTCACGAAGCAGCTGCTCCAATTGAAAATACAGTGGAACCGGGATGCTCTTGTTCAAATATTTCTCCTGCAACATAAATGCGTTCCTCCCTTTTGCCCCGATGGAATATTTGGTTGTGAGAATTGCGACAACCTGGCAAATTACGCCAATTTTTAAATTTATTATATGGTAAAGGTTCGTAACTGTCAACGATCTTTCTGCAAAATTGCCAGAAATACGACGAAAAAATAATAGGATTTCCAGGAAAATTTGCGAGAGACGATACAAAATGCAGCCTTTCTCAAAGAAAAGCGGGGGAGGGAGCGACCGTTGACCGCCGGGGGAACCGATCAGAAGGTGATGATGCCTTTCTTAAGGATTTTCTTGCTGAGCAGCTTGTCATAAGCCTCCACCGCCTGATCAAAGGGGAAATAGTCGGAAATGAAGTCCTTGATGTTCAGCTGGCCGCTGCGCATCCAGGCCAGAACCTGCTCGTGAGCCTGGCCTTCTTCACGCTTGCGGGGCATCTGTTGGTAGATGACGCGCCAGTTGTAGTCGGCGGGGCTGAAGTCAATGGTGATTTCCTCCTTCTCCGGCACACCGTAACAAAGGACACTGCCCCGGTCGCGGATCAAGCCCATGGCCTGGTTGACGATGGAGGGGAAGCCTGCGGCATCCAAGGCAAAGTCGACGCCGTCGGGATAGAGACTGCGCACGGCGGCGCGGACGTCCTGCTCCTTGCTGTTGATGAGGTGGGTGGCGCCGTAGTTCTTGGCCTGCGCCAATTTTTCGGGGAGGATGTCGCAGGCGATGAGGTTCTTCACACCCAGAAGGCTGAGGAACTTGATGTAGGTGAGGCCCACCGGGCCGCAGCCAAAGACCACCACCGAGTCCTCGGGCTGAATGCCGAAGAAACGGATGGAGGAGAGCACTTCCCGGAAGGTGATAATCATAACGGAATCTACCGGATCCAGGTCATCGTCCAGAATGGTCTGGGCGAAAGCGCAGTCCGGTGCGTCAGGGGCAGCGGGGTCGCAGACCACTGCGTACTCACTCAGTGCGCCCCAGGCCGAGCCCAGGCCGGGAAGGTTCTCCTCATCGGCGTCTACAAAGGGCAAAAGTACCTTGTCGCCCACGTGGAAGGTGGTGACCTTGCTGCCCACCTCCACAACTTCCCCCACACCCTCATGGCCCAGCATCACCGGGTACATGGATTCCGGAAAACCCTTAAAGGTGCGGTGGAGCAGTTTCACGTCGGTGCCGCACATGCCGCAGGCAATGGTTTTCACCAGGGCCTGATAGGCGCCGTAGCGCGGCCGGTTGACCTCTTGGATCGACAGCGCTCCGTCTTTTGCGATGACCAGTGTTTTCATCGTGCTACCTCCTTGTTTTATTCTGTTGTCACAAAATAATGTTATGACATTGTTATATTGTGTAATATAGCACAGACAAAACAAAAAATCAACCAGAAAAACAATGAGATTCTCCACAGCCAGAAATATCATGGTGTAGAATCCATAAAAAGTTGTTGACTTTTGACGCTGAGCCTGGTATATTCAACACATAAAGAAATTACATCATTATGTTATGACAAACTAACCACATATAATATGAACAATGAACCATATACGGAAATGTTTCTCAACTCGGTAAATCTGGTCTTGTGACCGTTTACAAAATACAAAAAGAAAAAGCAAGGAGGACTAGAAATGAGCAAGAAGTTGCTGAGCATGATCCTGGTACTGGCATTGGTGGCGGGCATTTTGGCCGGCTGCTCTCAGCAGACCAACCAGAATACCACCGACGATTCCCAGCAGAACACCACGACCAATGACACCACCAACGACGCAACCGACGACACGACTGACGACACCACCGACGACACAACGGAAGATACCACCGGCGAAGAAATCGCCATTGCCCTCTGCATCACCGGCACCCTGGGCGACAAGGCTCTGGGCGACACTACTTGGGCTGGTCTGCAGCGGATCGAAGAAGAGTATGACAATGTGACTTGCAAGGTGTTCGAGGCCCCCGAGGGCGCCACGGACTGGGAGCCCAACCTCATTGCCGCCTCCAACGACTATGACCTGGTCATTGTCTGTGCCTCCAGCATGGGCTCCATTCTGGAGAAGGTTGCGCCGCAGTACCCCGACGTCATGTACGTTTCCATTGACTCTCCCATTGACCAGCCCAATGTGGCCTCCTGCACCTTCTGCTGCAACGAAGCTTCCTTCCTGCTGGGCTGCATTGCCGGCCTGTGGACGACTCGCACGGAGCTGCCCGGTGTTAACGAAGAGAAGATTGTCGGCTGGATCTCCGGCATGGAAGCGCCCATCAACAATGACTACTACATCGGCTTCTGCGCCGGCGTGGAGTATACCTGTCCCGGCGCCACGGTGCTCCAGTCCTGGACGGGTACCTATAGCGATCCTCTGATGGCCAAGGAAATGACCAAGGCCCTCATCTCTCAGGGCGCTGACTGCATCAGCCCCGTGCTTTCTGCTGCCGCTGTCGGCGCCCACGAGGCCTGCCAGGAGCAGGGCGTCTACTCCTTTGCCCTCGACACCGATCAGGACGCCGTCTATCCCGGCACCGTCATCACCACTGCCCTCAAGGACGGTTCTGTCGTCACCTATGAGTATGCCAAGGACTTCATTGAGGGTAACTTCTCCACTGAGTTCCGTCTCCTGAACCTCTCCATGGGCGCCATGGACATCACCGACATGGCCGAAATTGAGCTGGCCTTGGGCGATGATTTCCCCGCCGACATCAAGGAGACCGTTATGGAGATCCGTCAGCAGATCATCGACGGCGAGCTGGAAGTCCCCTATAACCCCGTGGTTCGCGGCGAAGCTGCCGAATAACTTCTTCAGGCAATTTCCAACAAACACTGTTGCGGCCACAAAAGACACGTGGCCGCAACAGCCCTTGTGAGACGAATCTGCCGGGCTGAAGCCCGGAACTGATGAAATTTTAGGAGGAATAGACTGTGACTGAGCGAGAGATCCGATTCAACAAGAAAGATACCTATACCTATGACGAAGTACGTACCATGCTGGAGCACGCACTGATGGAGCGAGCCGCCACGCTGGGCTTTTTCTACAAGGTGATGCCCCGTGATCTCTTCGACCACTACGGCAAGTTGGCGCTCTATGCCCTGGGCCAGTACCGCGCCAAGAATCCCTATTTTGACACCCGGGAAAAGGGCGACGTGATGGCCATGGTGGACTACCTCTGGGAGAAGGGCAACGGCGTCAGCTCCACGGTGGATGACGGCAACTACTGCACCGAGCACGACGAGGAGCATGCCCTGGTGAACATGGACGGCAAATGTGCGCTGGTGGCCGGCTGGGAGCGGATGGGCCTCAGCCCCGACGAGGTGGACTATCTCTGCCAGATTACCGGCTACGGCGACTTCGGCCAGTGCGAAGCCCTGGGGCTCAAGGGCGAGTGGCTGGAAACCAGCGCCAAGCCTGGCTGTGAACGCTGCATCCTGAAGATCACCAAGCTCAATGGCGGGAAGCTGGCCATCGAATAATCGCCCCGGAGCGAGGTGGACTGCGCCGGACAGAATGGAGGTCAGGAAAGCAAGTGGAAAAAATCGTTGAAATGAATAACATTCACAAGCAGTTCCCGTTTGTGAAGGCCGTGGATGGCTCCAGATTTGACCTTTACAAGGGAGAGATTCACTCCCTGATTGGAGAAAATGGCGCCGGTAAGTCCACTATGATGAAGATATTGTACGGCATGTATGAGATTGACGAGGGCGAAATCATTGTCAACGGGGAGCGGGTGACCGACGGCCGCTATACCACCCACGACGCCATCGCCCACGGGATCGGCATGGTACACCAGGAGTTCATGCTGGTCAAGGAGATGACGGTGCTGGAGAACATCATTCTCGGCTCCGAACCCACCAAAAAGGGATCGCGCAATGTGGTCATCGACTTTGACGCTGCCCGCAAAAAAATCAGTCACTACATTGAAAACTACCAGATGGCGGTGCAGATGGACAAGAAGGTTATGAATATCTCCGTGGGCGAGATGCAGCGTGTGGAGATTATCAAAGCCCTCTACCGCGGCGCGGACATTTTGATTCTGGATGAACCCACCGCTGTACTTACGCCCCAGGAGGCGGACAAGCTCTTTGAAATCCTGGATATCATGCGCCGCGACGGCAAGACCATCGTCTTTATCTCCCATAAGCTCAAAGAGGTTATGAAGATCAGCGACCGCATCAGCGTCATGCGTGCCAGCAAATACATCACCACGGTCAACAAGTCTGAGACATCGATTCCCGAGCTGGCCACGCTGATGGTGGGCCGGGAGGTGTTCCTCAACCTGGAGCGCACCCCCGCCAAGGAGGGCGAGGTGATGCTGGATGTGCGGGACATCTACGTGCCGTCGGAGCGGGAGCTCTCCAAGATTCGCGGAATCAGCTTCCAGGTGCGCAAGGGCGAGGTGCTGGGCGTGGCCGGCGTGGACGGCAACGGCCAGAGCGAGCTGGGCGAAGCCGTGGCGGGCCTGAGACGCATCGAGCGGGGCAAGGTATTCCTAGACGGCGTGGACATCACCAACCGCTCGCCGCTGAAGATCCGCCGCCAGGGCTTTGCCCATATCCCCGAAGACCGCAACGACCGCGGCCTCAACAAAAAGCACACCTTTGCTGAAAACATGCTGGCCGCGGAGATTCGAGATCGCCCCTATTCCCGCTTCGGCATTCTCCACACCAAAAAGATTATGGAAGAGGCCCGGGCCCGGTCGGAGCGCTTTGACATCCGCCCTAGAAACCCGGAAAACTTGGCCGGCAGTCTCTCCGGCGGCAACGCCCAAAAAATCGTGGTGGCCCGGGAACTGGGCGCCTCAGGCAAGAAATTCCTCCTGGCTGCCCAGCCTACCCGCGGCATCGACATCGGCAACATCGAAGGCATCCGCGAGATGATCAACGACGCCAAGGCCGAGGGCGTGGCGGTACTGCTGATCTCGGCGGATTTGGATGAAATTTTGTCCCTGTCGGATCGAATCATCGTCCTCTATGAAGGCCGCATCACCGGTGAATTGGTGAACGACGGCAACGTCAACGAGGAGGAACTGGGCCTATTGATGATCGGAGGTGGAAAGAATGATTGAAAACAAAGAAAAACGCTATGAGCCGATTATCCGCATCTGCATCGCGTTCCTGGTGGCCTTTGCCGTATTTGCGGCCATCATCGCCATCTGCGGCTATAACCCCCTGGACGCGTTTTATCAGATGTTCCGCGGTGCTTTTGTCGGCAAATTCAACTTCGGCTCCACCATTGAGGACTTTATCCTCATTCTCATCGTGGGCTCTGCCTACTCTTTAACCCGGCGCATCGGCTTTTTCAACCTGGGCCTGGAGGGCTGCCTCTACATTGGCGCCATGTTTTCCTGTGCCCCCGGCTTTTTGCTGCCGGATCTGCCCAGCTACATCATCATCCCGGTGTGTCTCATCAGCGGCATGGCGGCCGCAGCCATCTGGGCGTCCATCGCCGGCGCCATGAAGGCATTTCTCAACGTCAATGAGGCCTGCACCACCATCATGCTCAACTACGTGGCCATTGCCCTGACGGACTTTTTGCTGAACAATCCCTGGTCGGCCCACAGCGCCGCTCCGGAGACGCCCCATGTTCAGGCTTCGGCCATGCTGCCCAAGCTGCCCCTGGCGCCCAGCCGTGCCAGTACGGCCATCTTCATCGCCATTGCGGTGTATGCATTTGTCTTTTTCCTCACCTACCGTACCACCTTCGGCTTTAAGTTCCGCAATGTGGCCGACAACCCCCGCTTTTGCGAGGCGGTGGGCATCAAGTCCAAGTGGGTCATACTGGGCACGGTAATTCTCTCCGGCGCCCTGGGCGGCTTGGCCGGCGGCTGCGAGATTCTCGGTGTGTATGGCAACTTTATTCAGAACTTTTCGGTGAACTCTGCCTTTAACGGGATCATCGCCTGCCTGTTGGTGAAGAACAACCTGGCGCTGCTGCCTATCTCGGCGCTGTTCATCGCCTTTACAAGAACCGGCGGCAACGGCATGGAGTACTATACCGGCGTCCCCAGCGCGCTGATCGACACGGTGGTGCCCATCCTGATCCTCTTTGTCGCCATGGATCGTATTTTCGACTACAAGCGCCTTTGGTACTGGCTCAAGGGAAAGCTCCAGTCCCGTGCCCCGGCTAAGGCGAAAGGAGGTTCGGCAAAATGAATGTGAGCCTTGGATTTGTGCTGAGTAAGATCTTTACCTATTCCCTGGTGCACGACATGCTGGCGGCCTCGGTACCCATCGTTTTGGCGTGCATGTGTGCCGTCATCAGCCGGCAGGTCAACATTATCAACATCGCTGCCGAGGGCATCATCATGTTCGGCTGCTTCTTCGGCGTGATGGTGAGTTACTTCACCGGCAGCTGGCTTCTGGCTGTGCTGGTTTCGGTGCTGCTGGGTGTGCTGATCTCGGCAATCATGGCCGTGGCCTATCTCAAATACGAAGTCAATATCTTTGTGCTGGGCCTGTGTATTAACATGATCGGCACCGCCTGTACCCGCTTTTTGCTCCAGGTCATCTTCAAGACATCCGGCAACTTTGTCAGCGAAAAGGTGGTGCCAATTCCTCGGATCAACCTGCCTTTCCTCTCAGATTCTCCTGTACTCAGCAGCATTTTCAGCGGCTACACCGTCACCGAGATTCTGGTGATTCCGCTGGTTATCCTCCTGTGGTTTATGCTCTATAAGTCGGTCTGGGGCCTGCAGCTTCGGTCAGTGGGCCTCAATGAGATGGCCTCCTATACCTCCGGCATCGACGTCAACCGCAAAAAGCTGGTGGCGCTGCTGCTCTCCGGCGCCTTCGCCGGTCTTGCCGGCGCCCATCTGTCGCTGGGCTATTCGTGCATGTTCATTGAGAACATGAGCGGCGGCCGCGGTTATATGGGCATGGCCGCCATGCAGTTCGGCGCCGCCAATCCCATCTGGGCCGCTCTGGGGTGTCTGCTCTTCGGCTTCAGCAACTCCGTGGCCAACCGTCTGACGCCCTACGGAATCCCCAACCAGTTTGTCACCATGATCCCCTATGTGGCCACCATCCTGATCCTGGCGATCTCGGTGATCTCGCAGAAGATCCGCAGCACCCGTCAGGAGTCGTCCCTGCGCAAATCCTGAGGAGGGTGGAAACCTTGCAAGAGAATAAGTCCATCGAAGCGGCCTATCTGGCCATCTTAAAAGAAGAACTGATCCCCGCCACCGGCTGTACAGAGCCCATCGCCATTGCCTACTGCGCGGCGAAGATGCGCACGCTGCTGGGTCGGATGCCGGAAAAGGTGGATGTGGCGGTCAGCGGCAACATTCTCAAGAACGTCAAGAGCGTGGTGGTGCCCAACACCAACGGCCTGCGGGGGATCCCCGCGGCCGTGGCGGCAGGACTGGTGGCGGGAGACCCCAGCCGGGAACTGCAGGTGATCTCCACCGTCACACCCCAGCAGAAGGAGGCCATTGCCGTCGCGGTGGCGGATTTGCCCATGTCCATCACCTGTGTGGATTCGCCCTGCCTTTTGGACATTGCCGTCACCGGTGAAGCCCAGGGCCACCGGGCCCGGGTGCGCATCACCAACAGCCACACCAATGTGGTGCACCTTTCCGTGGACGACCAGGTATTGCTGGATCAGCCCATTGTGGCAGCGGCAGAGGAAAATCTCCAGGACAAGAGCGTGCTCAATGTGGAGGACATCGTGCGCTTTGCCGATACTGTGGATATCGAGAAACTGCGCGAGGTGCTCGCGCCCCAGGTCAAGTGCAACAGCGCCATCGCCCGCGAGGGAATCCGTGGGGCTTGGGGCGCCCAAGTGGGCAAGACGCTTTTGGAGCAGCATGAAGGCGATGTGGCCGTGGTGGCCCGGGCCTATGCAGCCGCTGGCAGCGATGCGCGCATGAGCGGCTGTGAGATGCCGGTGGTGATTCTCTCCGGCTCCGGCAACCAGGGCATCACGGCGTCGGTGCCGGTAATCTATTATAGCCGCCACCTGGGCGTGGGGGAAGAGAAGATGTACCGCGCATTGGCAGTTTCGGATCTCATCACGGTGTATCAAAAAACGGGAATTGGACGGCTCTCGGCTTACTGCGGCGCTATCAGTGCCGGGGCGGGCGCCGGAGCAGGCGTGGCCTATCTCCTGGGCGCCGATGCCAAGGGCGTGGCCCGGACGCTGAGCAATGCCGTGGCGATGCTCTCGGGCACCATCTGCGACGGCGCCAAGTCCTCCTGCGCGGCAAAGATTGCCGCGGCGGTAGAGGCCGGACTGCTGGCCTGCCGGATGGCGGAGCATCAGCGGGCATTTTTACCGGGCGATGGAATCGTGGGGGAGGACGTCGCCGAGACGGTGCGCCATGTGGGCGTGCTGGCCTCCGAGGGCATGCGGGAGACCGACCGGGTGATTCTGAACATCATGGCCGGTTGAACAAGCCGCGCGAATGGGAAGGCGACCGCCGATTTTGTCGGCGGTCGAGATCCCTCCACTTTTTGAAGGGATCTCAGGTTTTCAAAGGACCCCTGCTTTCATTGCATGAAAGCAGGGGT
>CALXCW010000004.1 GCA_944386905.1 uncultured Oscillospiraceae bacterium | reverse complement strand
GGTACGACAACGAGGTCGGCTACTCCAACAAGGTTCTGGAGCTCATCAAGCACATGTACTCCGTCGATCACAAGTAAGAGATCGCCCAATTTGCAAAAAAAGAGCGCCGCAGCTGCGGCGCTCTTTTTTTGCATTCGGGGGCATTTCCGGTCACAGCACCCGGCGGCCGTCGCTCCAGACGGCGCGGACGCAGTCCTTCTGGCGCAGGTACACCGCCCGCTCCAGCCGGGCCTTGGGGTCGAGATGGCTGGGGGTGTGGAGATCCGTGTCTCGCAGCACCATGGCGTGGAGGCGGTTGCCTGGGGCAAAGCCCGGCTTCTCGCCGAAGAAGTGGGCGGCGGCGGAGGTGCCCAGATACCAGCCCTCGGCCACGGTGAGGAAGTCCGTCTCCCAATTGTCGAGAATCCGCCGGGCCTTGGAGGCGCGGATGGACGAGGCCACCACCTGGAACATGCTCAGGCTGTCGCCGCCGGCCACGTCGCTGCCCAGGGTCACCTGGAGACCCTCGCGGAGCATCTTGCGCACCGGCGCCACGCCGGAGCAGAGATTTTGGTTGGAATCGGCGCAGTGCACCACCGTCACCCCCGCCTCTTTCATGGCCCGGCGCTCCTCCTCGTCCGACCAGACGCAGTGGGCCATGACGGTCTTATCATGCCACAGGCCGAACTTCTGATAGGTCTGCCAGTATTGGCGGCAGTCGGGGTGGAGCTGACGCACCCACTGGATCTCCTGGCGATTTTCCGAGAGGTGGGACTGCACCGGCAGATCCCGCGTCCGGGAGAGCTCTCCCAGGAAGGCCATCAGCGCGTCGGTGCACGAGGGAGTGAAGCGGGGGGTGAGGATGGGCCGCAGGCCGCGGAAGTCCGCGCAGGCCTCCAGCCACCGCAGGGTCTCCCGTTTGGATTCTTCGGTGGTCTCCTCCAAAAGTCCCGGGGCGCTGTTGCGATCCATGTTTACCTTGCCCACGAAGCCGGTGACCCCGGCCCGCTCCAGCTCCTCCATGAGGATGAGGGTGGCGTCGGTGTGAAGCGAGGAGAACATGCACACCCGGGTGGTGCCGCCGGCGATGAGATCCCGGGCCAGGGTGCGGTAGACGGCCCTGGCGTAGTCGCGGTCGGCGAAGCGCGCCTCGGTGGGGAAGGCGTAGGTGTTGAGCCAGTCGAGAAGGGGCAAATCCATGCCCGTGGCCAGCATGGGGTACTGGGGGGCGTGGAGATGCATGTCGGAGAAGGCCTGCACGATGAGGTCGCCGCCGAAGTCCTCCACGAAGGCCCCTTGGAACTCGGCGGGCAGCTGGGGAAAGACACCCAGAATCATGCCGTCCCGGGCCACCAGGTAACCCCCTTCGGTCACGTCCAGCTGACCCAGCCGGGGGGCGGAGACGATGTTGCCTTTGAGAATGGTCAGAGCCATGATCGACACCTCCTGAGAAACGGTTTGAGAATCAAAATGGGCGTCCGGGCATGGAATGCCCGGACACCCATAGCAGAACCTTTCGGCGGTTCCGTAGAGACTTTCGCGCCATGTCCAGCGAAATTATATGAGTGCTCTTGGTACTTTTATTATAGCATGGCGCAGTTCGGTTTGCAATGAAAACCTGTTCAGCCCAGGCTTTCCAGGGCGGCCAGCTTCAGGCAGGTACAAAAGACGTCCATGGCCTGGGTGAGCTCTCCCACCGGAGGCAGGCTGGGGGCGATGCGGATGTTGGAGTCCTGGGGATCCTTGCCGTAGGGGAAGGTGGCGCCGGCGCCGGTCATCACCACGCCCGCCTCTTTGCAAAGGGCCAGGGTGCGCTTGGCAAGGCCGGGGGCGGTGTTGACGCTGACGAAGTAGCCGCCCTTGGGCTTCTGCCACGTGGCGATGCCCAGAGGCGCAATCTCCCGGTCGAGCCACTGGAGGACGCACTGGAACTTGGGCCGGAGGATTTCGGCGTGGCGCTCCATCAGGGCCAGGGTGTGGGCCTTGTCCTTCAAGTAGAGCACGTGGCGCAGCTGGTTGACCTTGTCGTAGGAGATGGTCTGCACGGTGAGGAGCTTTTCCATATAGGCCACGTTGGCCTCGCTGGTGGCCATCACCGAGATGCCCGCGCCGGGGAAGGTGATCTTGGAGGTGGAGGCGAACTCATAGACCATGTCGGGGTTGCCGGCCTCACGGCAGAGGGTGAGGATGTCGGCAAAGGGGACGAAGGGGCCGTCGAACTCGTGGACGCAGTAGGCGTTGTCCCACATAAGGGTGAAGTCCGGCGCGGCGGGCTTGAGGGCGGCGATGCGCCGCACCGTCTCGTCGGAGTAGATGATGCCGTCGGGGTTGGAATACTTGGGCACGCACCACATGCCCTTGACAGCCGCGTCCTTGACCAGCTCTTCCACCAGATCCATGTCCGGGCCGGTGGGAGTCATGGGCACCACGATCATCTCCGCGCCGAAGGACTCGGTGATCTTGAAGTGGCGGTCATAGCCCGGGGCGGGGCAGAGGAACTTAACCTTGTCCAGCTTGCACCAGGGGGCGGGGCTGTGGGTGAGGCCGTGGGTGTAGGCCTTGGCGATGGTGTCGTACATCAGGGTGAGGCTGGCGTTGCCGCCGATGATGCACTCCTCCGGCTTGCAGCCCAGGATATCGGCGAAGAGGCGCTTGGCGGCGGAGAGGCCGGTGAGCTCGCCGTAATTGCGCACATCGACGCCGTCCGAGACGCACTGCGCCGGATCGACCAGCACGGTGAGAATATCGCTCACCAGGTCAAGCTGTTCCTTGCCGGGCTTGCCCCGGGCCATATTCAGCTTGAGCCCCAGCTCTTTGAGGGAATCGAAGTGGGCTTTGACCTCCTGATATGCGGCCTGGCGCTGGGCAGGGGTCAGGGTCTGGTACGTGGCGCTCATGGGGATCATCCTTTCTGGGTGGTAATTTTATTCCTTATTATAGCGCCTTTGGCCATCCGCTGCAAGAGCGGAAAGCATATTCTCCGGCAAAGTGGCGGCGGATGATGGCATTTTCGCAGGAAAAACACGCCATGCCCCGGGTTTTCGCCGGTGTTTGTGGGAAAATGGCAGCTGGAGTTCCATTGTTTTTCCGGAAGGCGCCCCGTTGGCCAGTCCAGTTTTTGTATATATCTCACAAATTTGCCAATCATATATTGACATTTCATCCAAAAGCGAGTATGCTGACACCGTAGATAAGAAATCAATAAACATTTATCGGTAAAAGTTTACCGAACCTTGTGAAAGGAGAATTGCAATGGTTACCACGAAACACTTCCACAACATTGAAGAGCTGCAGAAGGTGCAGTATCTGGCCACCCAGTGCTCTGAGGATGTGGGTCTGCACTCCGAGGACGGCAGCGTCATTGTGGACGCGAAGAGCTTTATTGGCTTGTTTGCCCTGGACTTCTCGAAGCCTGTGATGGTGGTGAGCGAGGATCTGGACTTCCACAAGAAGATCGCCGACATTGGCGAGACGCTGGAGTTCCTCCCCGAGAGCCTGAAGGACGAGATCTATAAATAATAATGAACCAACCCAAGGGGCGCTGCCAAAAGGCAGCGCCCCTTGCTCTGCGGCCCATCGGCTGATGGCTGGATCGATTTGCCTTTTTCTCTGCCTGCCTTTATAATAGAGAGAAATCAGGCGAAAGAAGGATGCACGATGGACGAGACTTATCAAAAACGAATTGCCGACGAGTATCGGCGCTGTGTAGACGGCACGATTCGGCGAATTACGCACAACCAGCGTACTTATCGGCCCTTCCATACGGCACTATTATCGGAGGAGGTCATCTTTTGGAGCGCCTTCGAGCGCTCTTTCAGCACCTCTTTCGGCCAGCGCGTGATGGAGGAAATTGCACGGCTCACGGCGCTCTCCAATGGCGCCGAGGTGGCCCAGCGGCAGAAAGAGACGTTAGTCGAGATTGACGAAGCCCAAGCGGAAGGGATCCATCGCCATATTCAGCAATTGCGCTCTGCAGGAGGCGGTGTGCCGCAATCTTGCGCTGCGGTGCTGGAAGAGCTGCGGCAGATCCCGGCATCGGGCCAGGTGCGGCGGGTGCGCATCATCTCAGATCTCTGGTGGCGCAAGGACGGTGTGGATTACTTTGTAAGCCTCAAAACCGTGAAGCCCAATATCGACCAGACGGCGGTGGCCAAGGAGGACTGCCTGCATCTCTCTTTGGCGGATCCCACCTGTGGGGCCTATTTCGGCTTACCCTACAATCCCTATGGAGAGCGTCGGGAGGACTACGATTTCCACCCGCCGATGGGGATTTTTGACTTCCGTCGGGATCCGGCGGTGTTGATTGGACGCGACCTGTGGGACACCATCGGGGGGCCGGGCTGTTACGATTCCCTCATTGCCCTGGCCCAGCAGGTGGGCAGGGAAACAAAGGATAAGATTCAAAAAATGCTGCGGTGACAGCAGTTAGATTAGAACAGTGACAGCTGCATGTCTTGGGCAGTGCGGGCTTTTTCTAATGCTCCATTCATCATCTGCTGCCACGTGATGTCGCTGGTATTTTTATAGCGGGAATAAACAATGCCTGGAATCTGGGGCAGAGGCTTGTGTGCAATATCTGCACAGATGGTCTTGGCGATGGCTTCGCCTAGCTTGATGGGCACAGCGTTGCCGATCTGCCGATACTGCTCCTGGAGTGGGCCGCAGATCTCCCAGCTGTCGGGGAAACCTTGGATTCGGCGGTACTCTTCCACACTGAGGGGCCGATCCTCTGTGGGATGGCATAGATCCGTGGCTGGCATGGTTGGATCGGTGACCAGAGTGGGCGATGGGCGGTCAAACCGTAGCCGCCGGTAAAAACCGGTTTTCCCTCCACCGAGTTTTAATTTCGCTCCCATGGCCGCGACTTGTGCATCGGGGGGGAGATCTTTCCAGTATTGCCCCTCGGTGAGCATACGGTAAAACACCAGGCGCTTTTCGGGGAATTGGCTGAAGTGCAGTTTTTGGCTCTGGAGATCTCCGACAGCGTCGGCCAAAGTGCGCCAGGGCAGCAGGCCGTTACGCCCTGCCTCGTCGTGGGTGGGGGTGAGATAGGGGACGGTCTGTGTCCCCAATTTGCCGATTATCACCACACGTTCACGGATCTGGGGGGCGCCGAAATTTGCGGCGTTATATAGCTCGAAGGAGACAGCGTAGCCAGCTTGCCGGAGCCGCTCGAGGATGATACACAGAGCGCCGCCTTTGACCGGCTCTTTGAGATCGCCATAGGGATACGGTGCTGAGAGTAAGCCGCGGACATTCTCAATGACCACATAGGTGGGCCGGATCTCTTGTACAAGATCGATGTATTTTAAAAATACGTTCCCCCGCGCATCATCAAGGGCGCGCCTGGCGCCCGCCGTACTGAATGCCTGGCAGGGCGGGCCGCCGAATATCACGTCCACATGCCGTCCTCGCGGAATCTTTGCCATGCGCAGGATGTCCGCGGCGGTGTAGTCGTTGATATCACCGATCAGCGCTATGTCCGGCTCGTTCCGGGCGATGGTCATGCGGCAGTATTTGTTGTTTTCACAGGCCAGCAGCGCGGGAATGCCGCCATATTTCATACCGAGATCCAGCCCCATGGCTCCGGAGAAAAAGCTCAGCGCCACGATGTCTGGCAGGGCATAGCTTCTCCTCTCGTGGTCGTCGGGCTCGATGAGAACGTGAAAGCGGCGAATATAGCCTTCCAGATCCTCCGGCCGGATCACCCACTGTGAGCCGATCCTGGTGGCGGCAAGCTTATCCTCTTTGATGAGTTTTCTTGCATATTGCGGCGTAATTTTTAGTTTGCTTGCCACGTCCTGAATGGTGAGCAATGCGGCGATTGTATCCAATGGATCCACCACACTTTTCTTTGCGAAACTTTTTACCGACCCATTTTACCATGAAAGGCATGCTCCTGGCAAGAGCAAAAACCAAGTGGGCGTCGCCACGATGGCAATGCCCACTTGGTGTTCTCTATCCTCCCCAGGGATTGTCCGGCAGAGCTGCGATCATCGCGGCCAGGGCGTCCCCCAGGTGCTCCGCCGCGGTCAGGGCCTGGGAGAGGGTGTTGCCGTTGCTTCCCACCTCCACCAGGATCGACCCCGGGGTCATGTGCTGGTTAAACCGCTCGGTGCGCAAATTGAGGTTCCGGCACAGCCCCGGATAGGCCCCCTGGAGCACCGACTGGAGCTTGAGGGCGTTGGCCAGGTTTTCCCGCCAGCCGGGGTGGTTCAGACCGCCCTGGTCGGTGCCCACCACCAGCATCAGTTGGGCGCACTTCTCCCCGTCCACTGTGGCCGAGAGGGGCAGCGCCGCGCCGCTCTCGTCGGCCACGGCGTCGCGGTGGACGTCGATGACCATTTGAATGGATGGGTACTGCTCCAGATACGATTCAATCGTCACCAGGGCGTTGGCATAGGAGTCATTATAAGAAGGATAGTCGTGGAAGGTCTCGTCGTGGAGCACCTCCAGGCCGTAGCTCCGAAGCCGCTGGGCCAGAGCCTCTCCCACGGCGATCACCGACCGGGTGGGATCCAGCGTCCGGTAGGCCCCGCTCTCGTCGTATTCGTACCCGGCCTCGGCGGTGTAGCTCTCCGAGGCGTGGGTGTGGACGATGAGGATGGTGGGGCCCTCCACGGAGAAATCCAGGGTGGATGGCTGGGCCAGCAGCGCCGTCTTGTCCACCTGGTATGTACAGCCTCCCGCGATGGCGATGGCTGAGGCAGAGGCCAGAGATGCCGGCAGTTCGGCTTCTGCGGGCGCCGCTTCTTGCGCCGGGGCTTGCGGCGTATCCGGCTCTGTTTCCGCCGGCGGGTCGGCCGGCGCGTCTGTCTGCTCGTCCGCCGGCGCCTCGGCGTCGGGCGCGGCGTCGTCTCCGGCCAGCTCCATCTCCAGGACATATACCGGCCCCTGGGTCTCCTGAGCGCGGCTCACCTGACCGGTCTCCAAATACAGCATAAACGCGGCGAATGGCGTCTGCCGTGCTGCCTGAGACAGGATCGCCGCCGCTTTGGCGTCCAGCCCCAGATAGATGCAAAGGCGCAGGCACAGCGACAGCGCCACCATGGCCGCCCCATACCGGCGGCTCTTGCTTTGGTACATGGTCATCCCTCCTGGAAGCATTGTATGCGCCGTGGGGGGAGAAAATCACTGCTGCTCTTGCCAAAGCTGTGGTGATGGAGTATAATGTGCTCAACTGTCTGACGCGCCGAAAGGAGGAGGGGCATGGAGGGCATCAAACCGGTGGATTACCGTAAATTTCGCCTGCGCCTGATCAACACGGCGCCGTACTCCCATGTGAAGCTGCTCTTATTCTGGCCGGTGTTCGGCCTGCTGTTTGCCTTTGTGGAGCGGGTGGGGCTGGGCCGGGGCTACACGCCGGTGTACATGCCGCTGGACGACCTGATTCCCTTCTGCGAGTGGTTTGTTCTGCCCTATCTCTTCTGGTTTATCTATCTGGCCGGCATGCTGGCCTATACTTTTTTTACCGATGTGCCCGCCTTCCGGCGGATGATGAACTTCACCATCCTCACCTACTCCATCACCATGGTCATCTATTTTCTCTTTCCCACCTGCCAGAACCTCCGCCCGACGACGTTTGAGCGGGACAACGTGCTCACCCGGTTTATGGCCTGGTTTTACACCTTCGACACCAACACCAACGTCTGCCCATCCATCCACGTTCTCGGCGCCGTAGCGGCCACGGTGGGCGGGTGGAACTGCCGCCCCTTCTCCTCGAAGCCGGGGCGGATTGCCATGGTGGCGGTGACGGTTTTGATCTGCCTTTCCACGGTGTTTTTAAAGCAGCATTCGGTGGTGGACGTTTTCGCGGCGCTGCCGCTGTGCCTTTTGGGGGTTTTCTGGCGGCCCGGTCGAAAAAATTTGGAAAAAGCCGTTGTGGCGCCGGGAAAAAACGTGTATAATCGGCATAGACACTGAACGCGGCTTCACCGCGAATTGATGGAGGTTACGATATGTTTACGAAGCTGATCGAAGCACTCAAGACCACCCGGCGCACCATCGTCTTTACCGAAGGCCCCGACGCCCGCATTCTGGAGGCCACCGACCGTCTTTTGAAAGACGATCTGATGGACGTGATCCTGGTGGGCAACGTGGACGAGGTCAAGGCAGCTGCCGAAAAGGGCGGCTACCACATCGAGGGTGTCACCATTCTCGACCCCGCCACCTATCCCGAGATGGACGCCATGGTGGCCAAGATGGTGGAGCTGCGCAAGGGCAAGATGACTGCCGAGGACTGCGCCAAGGCGCTCTCCAAGGGCAACTATTTCGGCACCATGCTGGTGAAGATGGGCAAGGCCGACGCGCTTCTGGGCGGCGCCACCTACTCCACCGCCGACACCGTCCGTCCTGCGCTTCAGCTCATCAAGACCAAGAAGGGCGCCCATCTGGTGTCCTCGGCCTTTATTCTCACCCGTCCCGGCGACGACGCCCTGAGCAAGCTCTGCATGGGCGACTGCGCCATCAATATCTCCTATGAGGACACCGTGGACAAGGACGGCAACGTCACCGTCTCCGCCGCGCAGAAGCTGGCCGAGGTGGCCGTGGAGTGCGCCAAGACTGCCGAGTTCTTCGGCATCGACCCCAAGGTCGCCATGCTGAGCTTCTCCACCAAGGGCTCCGGCAAGGGCGCCACGGTGGGCCTCTCCGCCGAGGCCACCCAGGTCGCCAAGGCGTTGGCTCCCGAGCTCAACATCGACGGCGAGATGCAGTTCGACGCCGCCGTGTCCCCCACGGTGGGCCAGCTGAAGTTCCCCGGCTCTTCGGTGGCCGGCTATGCCAACACCTTTGTGTTCCCCTGCATTGAGGCGGGCAACATCGGCTATAAGATCGCCCAGCGCCTGGGCGGCTACGAGGCCTACGGCCCCATTCTCCAGGGCCTCAATGCGCCCATCAACGACCTCTCCCGCGGCTGTAACGCCGACGAGGTCTACAAAATGGCCATTATTACCGCCGGCATGGCGTAACGCTCGCACGACCAGCGCCCCGGGCTCCCCGGGGCGCTTTTTTTCCGCAGGGGCTGCCGCCCTAAGGCTCCCCTTTTGAGAGGGGCGCTGTCTCGCGAAGCGAGACGGAGGGGATTGAGGGCGGAAGGTTCGAGCGCGTTCTCATCCCCTCCGGCGCTGCGCGCCGCCTCCCTTTTGAAAAGAGGAGGCGGATGTCATCCCGCTGCTTTTTTACTTCGCAATTTTCGGAGGTTCTTATGCTTTCCAACTATCTGGGCGACAAGCCCTTCTGGCGGATCACCGCCCGGCTTGCCCTGCCCATCGCCATTCAAAACGTTCTCACCAGCTCTTTTCAGCTGGTGGACACGCTGATGGTCTCCCAGCTGGGAGACGTGACGCTCTCGGCCGTGGGCATGGCGGCCCAGTGGGGCTGGCTTTCCAACCTGCTGGGCTTTGGGCTGTGCTCGGGCATGTCGGTGTTTGTGGCCCAATACTGGGGCGTGAAGGATCTGAAGGGCATCCGCCGGGTGCTGGGGATGGGGCTTCTCGCGGCTCTGGTGCTGGCGGCGGTGTTCGTCTCGGTGGCGCTGCTCCTGCCGGTGCAGGTGCTGCACCTGTTCAACCGCGACGCCGCGGTGGTGGCCGTGGGCGTTCAGTATCTCACCATCGTGTGTTTCTCCTATCCGGCGGTGACGCTGACCAACGTCCTGGCCACGGTGCTCAGAAACACCGAGCGGGTCAAGCTCCCCATGTACGTCTCGGCGGTGACCACGGTGGTCAACGCCGTGGTGGACTACGGCCTGATCTTCGGCGCCTTCGGCTTTCCGGCCCTGGGCGTCAAGGGCGCGGCCCTGGCCACTTGCATCTCGGCGTGGATGGGCCCGGTGCTGATTCTGCTCTTTTCGGCCATCGAGAAAAACCTGCTCATCGGCCCGGTCAAGGAGCTTTTGGCCTTTACCGGGCGGCAGCTGGGGGAGTTCTGCCGCCGGGCGCTGCCGGTGGTGTGCAACGAGGGCCTCTGGGCCGTGGGGACGCTGGTGCTCAACATGATCTTCTCCAACCAGGGCTATGAGTACTACGCCGGCATGACCATCTTCCGCACCTTCTCCGATCTGGCCTTCTCGTTCTATGTGGGCCTGGGCAACGCCTGCGTGATCATGGTGGGCAAGAGCATCGGTCAGGGAAAGATCCGGCGGGGCGTCCAGGATGCCCGGCGTTTTTCCGTGCTCATTCCCCTGGCGGGGCTGGTGGTGGGCGGCGTGACGGTGCTGCTGCGCCATCCGCTGGTGTCGCTGTTCGCCGCCGGGGACAACCTCTCTGCCCTGACCATCCAGACGGCTCTGGCGGTGACGGTCTTTTGCTCGCTGGAGGTGATGTTCCGCAACGTGGCCTATGCCCAGGTGGTGGGCGTGTTCCGCTCCGGCGGCGACACCCTCCACGGTATGCTCTTCGACACCACCTGCCTGTGGCTGGTGAGCATTCCCCTTTCGCTGCTGGCGGCCCAGGTGCTCCATCTGCCCTTCCTGGGTGTGGTGGTGGCGGCCTATCTGGGCGAGGACATCCCCAAGGCGGTGCTGTGCCTGCGGCATTCCAAGAGCGGCAAATGGCTCATGCCCGTCACCGAGGAGGGCCGCACCGGGCTGGCGGAATACCGCAAAGAGCTGCTGCGCGGCAGGGAGTGACCGCGAATTTTGAGATTGCCTGCGCCGCGCAGGCTGTGCTATAATAAACTATCAGCCAGGGCACCGCTGCGCTGCCCTGGCTTTTCCCGTCACCCCTCTGGGGCGACAGGAAGATCTCCTGAGAGAAAGGGCCCGAAAGGGGCGCGTGGAGGCACGCGCGGGAAATTGCCATGAAGCCAATGAGACGAGGGCTGCTCCCATTGCTGCTGCTGGCGCTGGGAGCGATGACCCTGACCGCCGCCGCAAGCAATCAGAGCGCCTATGATCCCGCAGATCCCCGGCTTGCCGGTTCCTATGCCCGTGGGGAATTGGCCCAAACGCCCTGGGACAATCTCCTCTATCCGGTGGAGGTAACGGTGGTGGATTCCGCAGATCAGCGCATGGCGGACATTTCCGTGCGCTATGATCCCGTTCCCGACCTGGGCAGCATCAGTGCCTACGGCGCCAACGAAGCCGTCACCGATGCATCCGGCCGGGCCGTCCTCTATCTGCCCTTAGACACAGCATGTACCATTTCCGCGGCGGCTACGCGGGACGAGGGCGTCGTCCGGGCGGCGTGTTCGTTCACCGCGACACAAGATCGCCGTGCCTGCACCATGAAAATCCCGACCAACAATCTAAATTCCATCACCTTTGCGGGAAAGAGCGCTGGCGAACCGCTGGAAAACATGCCCGCCCGGGTTGCCGGGCAGGGCCAGATCCCCGTGCCCAACAACGTCCCCCGGCGCGAGGGATATCAATTTGCCAAATGGAACACCCGGGCTGACGGCTCCGGCAAAGCGTATTTGCCCGGCGAGATCATTTCGGTCAACGACGATCTCACCTTGTATGCGATTTGGACAGTCCAGCCTGATGATGGTTTTCGCATCATCACCTACGATCCCAACGGCGACAATGTCTCCCTGCCGGACAATCCCCAGATTTATACCAAGGAAGATTCATTCTCGCTCAACAATCCCACACGAAAGGATTACATCTTCCTCGGCTGGACATGCGATAAAATCGGCTTGAGCGAGCCCCAAAAGGACGTCACGGTTGCGTATGCTCCATCGAACTATGTAAATAGAACCTATATGGCCAACTGGAAGCATGTGACCTACACCGTGTCCTGGAAAAATTACGACGGCACGGTGCTGGCGGTCAGCTCGGGTTTGTACGACGTCCTTCCGAACTACGAAGGCCCCACGCCCACCAGACCGGCGGATGAGACGTATTTCTACCGCTTCGCCGGTTGGACACCGGAGATCAAAGTGGTCAGCGAGGATACAACCTATACCGCTGTGTTCAATGCATATCCCAGGCTGCATGTGACCGGGCCGGAGGATGTGACCGCCCGGGAGGGTGAGCCGGCAGCGTTCCAGGTGACGGCCTCCGGCGGCGTGGAGCAGCTGACGTATCAGTGGTATGTCCTGCCTGCGGGCGGCACCGCTGCCCCCATAGATGGCGCCGACACGGCCCGGCTGACCCTGACCGCCGCTGCGGCCCTGGACGGCAATCGCTACTACTGCGTGGTAAAGGACGCAGTGGGCCAGGAGGTTCCCTCTGACCAGGCGACGCTGACCATCCCCGCTGACGCCGTGGGCTATCCCATCGCGCTGCGCCTGAGCGGCCACGGCGATGTCCGCCTGACCCACCACGCCGCCGAAGCGGGCAAGACGGTGACCCTTGTGATTAAGCCCGAGGCGGGCTATATGCTGGAGAAGCTGACCGTCACCGATGAGAAGGGCCGGACGGTGGCGGTGTCCGGCCAGGGGGAGAACACCTATGCCTTCTCCATGCCGAATTGCGCCGTGACTATCGATGTGTCCTTCCGGGTGGGCTCGGCGGCACTGCCCTTTACCGATGTGCCCGAGCATGCCTGGTATGCCGAGGCCGTGACTTACGTCTACACCCACGGGCTCATGGATGGCACCGGCCCCAGCACCTTCCGCCCCGCCGGCGCCACCAGCCGGGCGATGATTGCCACCATGCTCTGGCACATGGCGGGCAGCCCCGTGGTGAACTACGCCATGGACTTCTCCGACGTGGCCCAGGGCCGGTGGTACACAGAGGCCATCCGCTGGGCGGCCAGTGAAAAGATTGTCACCGGCTATTTAAGCGGCGCCTTCGGCCCCGACGACCCCATCACCCGCGAGCAGCTGGCGGCCATGCTCTACCGCTTTGCTGCGGCCCAGGGCCTGACGGTGTCCGGCGCGGACAACGCCCTCTCGGCCTTTGCCGACGCTGCACAGGTGCACGCCTATGCCCGGGAGGCCATGGAGTGGGCCTGCGGCGAGGGGATCATCACCGGTACTGCCCCGACGACCCTGTCGCCCTGCGCCGGCGCCACCCGCGCCCAGGCGGCCGCGATGGTCATGCGCTTGCATGAGAAATATGTGACCCAATAAATACGGGGGGTATGTGGGGGATCCCGCATGCCCCCGTGTTTTGTCCCGGGGGCGGGCACACGGCCCGCCCCTGCGGGAAACATCGATGCGAGTGCGTAGGGGCGGCCTGTATGGCCGCCCGCGCGAAGGCTTTCTCATTTGGAAGGCCTGTCCCTGCCAGGCGCAGGAAAACAAAAAAAGACAAGCCCATTCTAGGCTTGTCTTGATCTTGGAGCGGGTGACGAGGCTCGAACTCGCTACCTCCACCTTGGCAAGGTGGCGCTCTACCGGATGAGCTACACCCGCATCTCAAATGCGGGTTTTATTATACCAGAAATCCCCGGGAAGTCAAGGGCTATTTTCACAAATTCCGAAAGAAAAAATCTCTCAGCCGCCCTCACCGTTTTTGTGGAAATGGTCGCGGAAAGATGGTATCATTAGTTACAATCAAATGAGAAAGGATGATCGCCATGGCAGAGAGCTATGCCGCTAAGATTCGCCGAAACACCCTCAAGAAGCAGCATATTGTGGAAGTCGCCGCCGGCCGCAGCCCGGCGGATCTGGTCTTGAAGAACGCCGTCTATCTCAACGTCTTTTCCAATGAGCTCTGCCGGGGCGACATCGCCGTGGCGGAGGGGCTCATCGTGGGCATGGGCAGCTACAGCGGCCATGTGGAGTACGACATGTCCGGCCGCATTGTCCTGCCGGGGTTTGTGGACAGCCATATCCACTTGGAGAGCGCCCTGGTCTCCCCGGCCCAGCTCTGCCGGGCCCTTTTGCCCCACGGCACCACCACCGTGGTCACCGATCCCCATGAGATTGCCAACGTCATGGGCATCGACGGCATTGACTACATGCTCCAGGCCACGGAAAATCTGCCCATGGACGTGTGGTTCATGCTCCCCAGCTGCGTCCCGGCCACGCCCCTGGACGAATCCGGCGCGGTGCTGGACTATCGGGCCATCGACCCCTTCTATGACCACCCGCGGGTGCGGGGCCTGGCGGAGATGATGAACTATGTGGGCACCGTGGCCGCCGACAGCCAGGTCTTGGAAAAGATCACCGCCGCCCAGGCCCACCACAAGAAGATCGACGGCCACGCGCCGGGCCTGGCCGGCATGGACTTGAACGCCTACGTGGCCGCCGGCGTCTACTCCGACCACGAGTGCTACGACGTGGACGACGCGCTGCGCAAGCTGCGTCTGGGCCAGTTTATCATGATCCGCGAGGGCACCGCTGCGCGGAACCTGGACGCCCTCTTGCCCCTGCTCACCCCCCAGTACGCCGACCGGTGCATGTTCTGCTCCGACGACAAGCACCCCAGCGATCTTCTGGAGAAGGGCCATATCGACTACAACTGCCGCCGGGCCATCCAGCAGGGGGCCGACCCCATCCTGGTGGTGAAGGCGGCCACCCACAACGCCGCCAGGTACTACCAGCTCAACAACCGCGGCGCCATCGGCCCCGGATATCTGGCCGACTTTGCCGTCATTGATAATTTTGAATCCTTCCAGGTGCAGATGGTATTCAAGGAGGGGCGGCTTTGGTACGACGGCCAGGTGAAGCCCTTTGCCGAGCCTCAGATTGACGCGACGCTTCAGGAGCGGGCCCGGGATACCTTCCACCTGCCCAAGCTCAAGCTGGAGGACTTCCGGGATGTGCGGCCCCGGGCGGTCATCGGCCTGGTGGACGGCGAGATCGTCACCACCGACAACGGCTATGCCACCAAGGTGGACTTGGAGCAGGATATCTTGAAAATCGCGGTGGTGGAGCGCCACAAGGCCACCGGCCATATGGGTGTGGGCTATATCCAGGGCTACGGCCTCAAGCGCGGCGCCGTGGCCACCTCCATCTCCCACGACAGCCACAACATCATCGTCGTGGGCACCAACTCCCGCGACATGGCCTTCGCGGCCAACCGGGTGGCGGAGAACCGGGGCGGCATCGTGGTGGTGGACAGCGAGACGGTCACGGCCGAGCTGCCCCTGGAGATCGCGGGCATTATGACCGACACGGCCCTGGAGACGGTGAACGAGCTGCTGGAGGAGGCCAAGGCCGCGGCCTTCCGCCAGGGGGTCAACCCGGGAATCGATCCGTTTATGACCTTGAGCTTCATGGCCTTGCCGGTGATCCCCACGCTGCGGCTCACCACCCGGGGCATCATCGATGTGGTCACCCAGCGCTACGTCTGATGGGAAACTATGTCTATTGCGCCGCCTCCCACAGCGGCTACGACAACCTGGCCCTGGACGAGTGGTTCCTCGACAACCTGGCCCCGGAGGATTGGCTGCTCTATTTCTACCAAAACGCCAACGCCGTCATCATCGGCCGCAACCAAAACCCCTGGCGGGAATGCGACCTTGCCGCCATGGAGCGCGACGGCGTGGAGCTGGTGCGGCGCATCACTGGCGGCGGGGCGGTGTACCACGACCTGGGCAATCTCAACTACTCCTTTATCACCGGCGCGGCGCGCTACGATCTGGAGGCGCAGCGGCAGATTCTGCTCGAGGCCCTCGCTTCCCTGGGGCTTACCTGCACCGTCTCGGGCCGCAATGACCTGCTGGCCGACGGCCTGAAGATCTCCGGCAGCGCCTTTGCCGCCCGGGGGCAGCTGCGCCAGCACCACGGCACGCTCCTGATCGCGGCGGATCTGGGGCAGCTGGCCGCCTACCTCCGGCCCGACGCCCTCAAGCTCCGGGCCAAGGGGGTGGCCTCGGTGCGCGCCCGGGTGACCAACCTCTCCCAGCTGCGCCCCGGCCTCACCGTGGAGGCCGTGATGGCGGCGGTGACGGAGGCGGCGGCCCGGGCCCTGGGCCCCCTGACGCCCTATCCCATGGACGCGGCGGTCTGGGAGAGCGCCGCGCCCTACCGGGCCCGTCAGGCCTCGGCGGCCTGGCGTCTGGGCAAGACGCCCCAATTCGATTTGCAGCTCACCACCCGCTTTGCCTGGGGCGGCGTGGAGCTGCTGCTGACCCTGGGCCACGGCACGGTGGAGCGGGCCGAGGTCTATACCGACGCCCTGGATGTGGACTTGGCCCAGACCGTGGCGGCGCGGCTCACCGGCGCCGCTACTGGGGCCCTGGCCGATGCCCTCGAGGCCGATCCGTCGGGGCCCCTGGCCGATCTGGCTGCTTTTCTCCGGGCGCGGGGACTCTAGGGTGTCCGCCGGTGGTGGAACAAGTTGCACAGTCTCCCGGGGGAAACAGGGCAAAATCTCTCCGTTTTTCCGGGGAATAGTTCTATACAAAACTGGCTTTCTTTGGTATACTAAGGTTAGAAGGGCTCCACACGCCTATTTTTTTTCGGACGCTGCGCACCGCGCAGTTTGATACGCTCTGGCAAGCCCCTGTTTGTTGATCGAAGGCCACGTGCCGAAACCGGAAGAAAGAAAGGAAATCAGTGCCATGATATCTCACGGAAAAGACGTCAAGGTTCTCTGTGCCAATGCCAACCGCCCCTTCGCCGAGGGTGTGTGCAACGCGCTGGGCATGCCCATGGGAAACTGCACCGTCACCACCTTTGCCGACGGCGAAGTCTCCGTCTCCATCAACGAGACGGTGCGCGGCTCGGATGTGTTCATCGTCCAGTCCACCTGTAAGCCGGTCAACGACAACCTCATGGAACTTTTGGTGATGATCGACGCCTGCAAGCGCGCCTCCGCAGGCCGCATTACCGCCGTCATTCCCTACTTTGGCTATGCTCGCCAGGATCGCAAGGCCAGAGGCCGTGACCCCATCTCCGCCAAGCTGGTGGCCAACATGATCGAAGCCGCCGGCGCCGACCGCGTGCTGACCATGGATCTCCATGCCGCCCAGATCCAGGGCTTTTTCGACATTCCCGTGGACAATATGCTGGGCAACAAGGTGTTTGTCAAGTATTACCTCAACAAATTCCCCGATCACGAGGATATGGTGGTGGTCTCCCCGGACGTGGGCTCCGTGGCCCGCAGCCGCGCCTTCGCCAATAAGATGTGCATGGGCCTCGCTATTGTGGACAAGCGCCGGGAGAAGGCCAACCTCTGCGAAGTGATGAACGTCATCGGCGATGTGGCCGGCAAGCGCTGCATCCTCTTTGACGACATGGTGGACACCGCCGGCTCTCTCTGCAACGCCGCCCAGGCCATCCACGACAAGGGCGCCACCGAGGTCTATGCCTGCGCCACCCACGGCGTCCTCTCCGGCCCCGCCATCGAGCGCATCCAGAACAGCGTCATCGACGAGCTGGTGCTCCTCAACACCATCCCCGCCCCCGAGGCGGCCAAGGGCACGAAGATCAAATACCTGGACGTCTCTCCGGTGTTTGCCGAGGCCATCCAGCGCACCTACGAGGAGATCTCCCTCTCGCCCATGTTCCACTGATTTATGGCGCTGTTTCAAAAGGACTGGGCCTACATGATCGTGGGCCTGGGAAACCCGGGGGCAGAGTATGCCCATACGCGGCACAACGTGGGGTTTCGCGTCTCGGATCTCCTGGCACAAAGGCTGGGCGTGAAGATTGACCGGCTGAAATTTCAGGCCCTCACCCGCCCCTGTGCGTACCACGGCCAGCAGATTTTGCTGGTGCAGCCCCAGACCTACATGAACCTGTCCGGCGCGGCGGTGGGCGCCCTGGCCAGCTATTACAAGATCCCGCCGGAAAAGATCCTGGTGATCTTCGACGACATCTCCCTGCCGGTGGGGCGGATCCGCCTCCGGCAGGAGGGCTCCGCCGGAGGGCACAACGGCGTCAAGTCCATCATCCGCAGCCTGGGCAGCGAACAATTTCCCCGGATCAAGGTGGGCGTGGGAGAGAAGCCCCACCCGGACTATGATCTGGCCGACTGGGTGCTGAGTAAGTTCTCCGCCCAGGAGGAGAAGGCCCTGGCCCCGGCGGTGGAGCACGCCGTGGACGCGGCGCTGCTGTTTCTCGACGAGGGCTATCAAAAGGCCGCCAGCGCCTACAACGGGAAATAAATCCACATAGCGACACGGACGGAGCAGCCGCTCCGCCCGCGTTGTTGCGTGGCGTGAAAATTACCGGGTTGTCTCAAAATAGCAGCAGCTTAGAAAGATGCACAAAAACTTGGCAGGGGATGTGTGCAGGGGGCGGCCTTGAGCCCCCTGCACGTTCAATCACCCGCCCGCAGGCGGCGCAAAATGCACAGCCCCCAAATTGGAGCTGTGCATTTTGCACAGGGGCTGGCTCTTAATGAGACAGCCCCTGTATGCCCGCCCGCAGCCCTGCTCTGCCAACCATCCCACAAAGGAGCCTTCCATGGAACTTCTCTTATCCGCCCTAAGGGGCCTTCCGGAATACAACGCCCTCTGCGCCAGCGTGGCCGCCGGGGAGGTGGCCGCCCTCTCCGGCGTGGGCCAGCTCACCCGCAGCCACTTCATCGCGGCGCTGACCGCCCAGGTGGGGCGGCCCGCGCTGGTGCTCTGCCCCGACGAGCCGGCCGCCCAGCGCACCCAGCTGGAGCTGGCCGCTTTTCTGCCCCAGACGCCGGCCCTCCTGCCCACCCGGGAGTTTACCTTCTGCGACGCGGCGGTGGTGTCGCGGGGCTGGGAGCAGCAGCGCCTGGCGCTGCTGTGGCGCGTGCTCCAGGGCGAGGCGCCGGTGGTGGTGGCCTCCCTGGACGCACTGAGCCTGCGCACCATGCCGCCCCAAGTGCTCCAAGGGGCGGCGGTATGCCTGAAAACCGGCGAGAGCTACAGCATCGAGACCCTGGCGCATCAGCTCACCGCCGCGGGCTACGCCCGCACCTCTCTGGTGGAGGGCGTGGGCCAGTTTTCCATCCGGGGCGGCATCCTCGACTTCTATTCCCCGGCCTGCGACGCCCCCGTGCGGGCGGAGTTCTGGGGCGACGAGCTGGACACCATGGGCTATTTTGACCTGATGACCCAGCGGCGCACCGAGAACCTGGCTCAGACCGTAGCGCTGCCGGTGGCGGAGGCCCTGCCCGCCCTCCACAGCGGCGGCACGGCGGGGCTGGCGGCGGATATCGCCGCCCTGGCCGCCCGGCAGCGGCGGCGCAAGGCGCCCCACGAAGCGCTCCTTGCCAAGCTGGAGGCCGACCGGGAGAAACTGGAGAGCGGCGTCAGCTTCCCGGCGGCGGATCGCTATTTGAGCCTGATCTATCCCGCCTTCGCCACCGCCGCGGACTTTTTCCCGGCGGACACCGTGGTGCTCCTGTGCGACCACGGCAGCATTGTCCGGGCCGAGAAGGCCCGTCAGGCCCAGCTGGGATTGGAGCTGGACGCCTGCCTGGCCGCCGGGGATCTGGCCGGGCCTCTGTGCGATTTCACCCGGGATCTGGAGACGCTGCTGGCCGCCTTCCGGGGCCACGGCGTGGCTTACCTGGACAGCTTCCTTGCCGCGGCCTACCCCGAGGCGCTGCCGCCGAAAAAGCTCCTGTCGGTGACCTGCAAGCAGCTGCCCGGCTACGGCGGCAGCCTGGACACGGCGGCGTCGGATCTGGCCCACTATCAGAAAAACAACTATGCCACGCTGGTGCTCTGCGGCGGCCGCCACCGGGGGGAGATCCTCCTGGAGCTCTTGAAGGAGCGGGGGCTGACGGCGTCGCTGGTGCTCCCGGCGCCCCGGCTGCCGGCGGCGGGGGAGATCTTCCTCACCGACGGCAGCCTCCCGGCGGGGCTGGAATATCCGGCGCTGAAGCTGGCCGTGCTCACCGAGGGCCAGATCGCCGCTGCGCCTCAGCGGAAAAAACCGGCCAGGAAAAAGGCCACCAACCGCCAGAAGCTCAACGCCTTTACCGACTTGAGCCCCGGCGACCTGGTGGTGCACGAGACCCACGGAATCGGCCGGTATGTGGCCATGGAGCAGATGAAGGTGGGCGGTGTGGTCAAGGACTATGTGAAGATCGCCTACCAGGGCACGGACGTGCTCTTCGTCCCGGCCACCCAGCTGGACATGGTGAGCAAGTACATCGGCGGCGGGGAAAACGCGCCGGTGCGCCTGAGCAAGCTGGGGGGCGACGGCTGGCAAAAGACCAAGGCCCGGGCCAAGGCCGCGGCCAAGGATCTGGCGGCGGGGCTCATCCAGCTCTATGCCGCCCGGCTGCGCCGCCCCGGCTACGCCTTCGCCGCCGACAGTCCCTGGCAGCGGGAATTTGAAGAGGGCTTCCCCTACGCAGAGACCGACGATCAGCTGCGGTGCGTCGCCGAGATCAAAAAGGACATGGAGCGCCCCACGCCCATGGATCGCCTGCTCTGCGGCGATGTGGGCTTCGGCAAGACCGAGGTGGCCCTCCGGGCGGCCATGAAGGCCATGCTGGACGGCAAGCAGGTGGCCATCTTGGTGCCCACCACGGTCTTGGCCCAGCAGCACTACCTCACGGCGATGAAGCGCTTTTCCGGCTTCCCGGTGAATATCGACGTGCTGAGCCGCTTTCGCACCACGGCCCAGCAGAAAAAGACCCTCCATGGCATTGCCACCGGCACGGTGGATTTGGTCATCGGCACCCACAAGCTCCTGCAGAAGTCTGTGATCTTCAAGGATTTGGGCCTGCTCATCGTGGATGAGGAGCAGCGCTTCGGCGTCAGCCACAAGGAGCGGCTCAAGGAGCTGTCCCAGGGGGTGGACGTCTTGACTCTCTCGGCCACCCCCATTCCCCGGACGTTGAACATGGCCCTCTCGGGCATCCGGGATATGTCCACCATCGAAGAGCCGCCCCTGGATCGCTACCCGGTGCAGACCTTTGTCCTGGAGCACGACGAGCGGATTTTGTTTGAGGCCATAGGCCGGGAGCTGGCCCGCGGGGGCCAGGTCTACTACCTGCACAACCGCGTGGAGAGCATCGCCCA
Source organism: uncultured Oscillospiraceae bacterium (assembly GCA_944386905.1). Taxonomy (GTDB): domain Bacteria; phylum Bacillota; class Clostridia; order Oscillospirales; family Oscillospiraceae; genus Avoscillospira. Next base: position 26,452 of record CALXCW010000004.1, on the reverse strand, counting down.
GGCGGCGGCGCGGATCAAAGGCCGCTTCCCCGAGGCCGAGGTGGCCGTGGCCCACGGCAAGATGGACGAGGAACAGCTGGGCGATGTGATGCAGCGCATGGCCGATGGGGAAATCCAGATCCTGGTCTGCACCACCATCATTGAGACGGGCATCGACATCCCCAATGTGAACACCCTCATCATCGAGGACGCCGACCGCCTGGGTCTGGCGCAGCTGCACCAGATCCGGGGCCGGGTGGGGCGGAGCAGCCGCCACGCCTATGCCTATCTCACCTTCCGCAAGGGGAAAGTCCTCAGCGAGGTGGCCGAAAAGCGCCTCACCGCCATCCGGGAATTTGCCGAATTCGGCTCGGGCTTCAAGATCGCCATGCGGGATCTGGAGATCCGCGGCGCGGGAGATCTCCTGGGCGCGGAGCAGTCGGGCCACATGCTCTCGGTGGGCTATGATATGTACCTCAAGCTCCTGGAGGAGGCGGTCTTGGAGGAGCGGGGCGAGACGCGGCCCCAGGAGCCAGAGTGCACGGCAGACCTCTCGGTTTCGGCCAATATCTCCAAGAGCTACGTCCCCTCGGGGGAACAGCGGATGGATCTCTACCGCCGCATGGCGACCATCCGCTCCGAGGCCGACAGCGAGGAACTCCTCGACGAGATTGTCGATCGCTACGGCGATCCGCCGCCGGCGGTGATGAACCTGGTGGCCATTGCGCTCCTCCGCGCCGACGCCTCGGCGGCGGGGATCTCCAAGATCGAGCAGAAGGGCGACCAGCTTCAGATCACCATGGAGCAGCTCAACTTCCCGGCAGTCTCGGCGGTCTGCGCCGAGGCGGCCTACAAGCGGCGCATCTTTTTCTCTGCCGGAGAAAAGCCCATGCTGACGCTGCGGCTTCTCAAACAGGAAGACCCCCTCCGAGCCGCCAAAACCCTGGTGGAGCGCTACGCGGCGGCCCGCTGAGGAAAAAATTGCCCTTTACAATGCCGGGGTTTCGCGGTAAAATAAATGGTGTTATGTGAACCAATCAGGACAGGAGAGAACACTATGGCCAAGGAGCCCTTTGATTACGAGCTGGACGCCCTGCTGCAAGATCTCCACCAGATGCTCGACGACGAAGTTCCCCCCGCGGAGTCCGAGGATCCGGTGCTTTCGGGCCTGGATTTAGAGGCGCTGCCGGAGGACGGGCCGGTGACTGCCGCGGATGTGGAGATCGACTATGCCCGCTTTTACGACGAGCCCATTCCCGACCCGGAGCCGGCGCCTGAGCCGCCGCCCCAGCTCCAGCCGGAGAAGCCGAAATACTGGACGCAGACCCAGCGCTTGCCCAAGCATGTGGCAAAGCTGGCGCAAAATCAGGAGAAGGCCTATGCCGATTGGCTCTATGAGCAGGATCAGCGCCCCGCCGCTCCCCAGCAGACCCATCACCGCTCCCTCCGCCACTGGCCCGAGGAGCAGGAGGAGGACGCTCCGCCGCCGCGGAAAAAGCGCCATATCCTTGCCAAATTGGTGGTCATTTTGCTGCTGCTGGCCCTGGCACTGCTGGCGGTGGTGGTCTTTGTGCTGCCCAGCCAGCCTCAGGGGGCCAGCGCCCTGGGAGCCAGAAAGGACGGCGTGAGCACCATTCTGCTGGTGGGCATGGACGCCGGCGGCATGCGCACGGATACCATGATGCTCCTGACCGCCGACCGCTCCGACGGGGAAGTGTCCCTGGTGAGTCTGCCCCGGGATACCCTCATCAACGGCGGCTACACCGTGCCCAAGCTCAACGGCGTCTATGCGGCCAACAACGGCGGCAGCGAGGGCATCGAAATGCTCCTGACCCGGGTGGCGGAGATTGTGGGCTTCCGGCCCGACGGCTATGTGATGATCCAGCTGGACGCGTTTGTGGAGCTGGTGGACGCGCTGGGCGGCGTGACTTTCGACGTGCCGGTGGATATGTTCTATGAAGATCCCAGCCAGGATCTCTATATCGACCTCAAGGCGGGAGTGCAGACCCTGAGCGGCGAGGAGGCCATGCAGGTGGCTCGGTTCCGCTCGGGCTACACCGACGCCGATCTGGGCCGGGTGCAGGTGCAGCGGGCGCTGCTGTCGGCGATTCTGGAACAGGCGGTGAGCCTGCGGGGGGCGGCGAAGGCCCCGATGATCCTGGATATGCTGATGGAGCGCACCACCACCAATCTGTCCGCGACCAATTTCATCTGGCTGGCGGAGACGCTGCTGCTCTCCGACCTCGACGCAATCGACACGGTGACCCTGCCGGGGACGCCGCAGTACATTGGAGGCGTGTCCTACTACGTGTTGGATCCCGCTTCGGTGGCGCAGACCGTGAACGCCTACTGTAACCCTTACGTCCAGGATATCACCACCGGCCAGCTGTCCATCCGCACCGGATGAGGGTCGGGCGACAAGCGCCCCGCCCATTGCCGCAGATAAAAAAGCACCGCAGGTTGACCAGACCTGCGGTGCTTTCTTATAAAAGAGAGGGGGAAATGAAAAAGATAATCGCTTCTTGCATGTTTATCATACCAAGGGGTTTTTAAATATCTTAGTGGTCAAATATTAAATCTTTTTTAAAAACCCCGGTTCCGCTCAGAGCTCCACGTCCAGCGCGGCCATCACGGCGGCGCAGCGGGGGCAGAGTCCCTCGGCGTTGGCCTCGGTGGAGTGCATCCAGCAGCGGGGGCACTTGGTGCCTCTGGCCTCTTCCACGGCCACGCTGAGGCCGGGATAGGCCACGCCCGGGAGGCCCTGGGCCTCGGCGGCCACGTCCACGGAGGACACCAGGAAGAGCTCGGCCAGATTGAGGCCCGCCACCCGGGAAAGGGCTTCCTTGGCGTCGGCGTCAGAGGCGGCGAGGGTCACATGGGCCTCCAGGGCCTTGCCGATGCGCTTTTCATTCCGGGCGGCCTCCAAGGCGCCGTTGACGTCGGAGCGCAGGGCGAAGAGCACGTCCCACTTGGCCATGGTCTCGTCGGAGAGGGCGTAGGCCGTGAAGGGCTTGTCCATCTCGTTCAAAAGGACATTGCGGCCGTCGTCGCCGCTGCGGTGGGGCATCACCTGCCAGATCTCGTCGCAGGTGAAGCAGAGAATGGGAGCGAAGAGCTTGGTCATGGCGCTGAGGATCAGGTACAGGGCCGTCTGGGCGCTGCGGCGGGGGAGGCTGTCCTTGCCGTCGCAGTAGAGGCGATCCTTGATGATGTCCAGATACCGGGCCGAGAGGGTCACCACGCAGAAGTCGTTGACGGCGTGGGTAATCATGTGGAACTCGTAGCCCTCATAGGCCAGCTCCGCCCGGGCCATCAGGTCGTTGAGGTTGGTCACGGCCCAGCGATCCAGCTCCAGCATCTCCTCAGGCGCCACCAGAGCGTTGGGATCGAAGTCCACCAGATTGTCCAGGCAATACTTGGCGGTGTTGCGGAACTTGAGGTAGTTCTGGCTCAGCTGCTTGAAGATGTTGTCCGAGCAGCGCACGTCCACGTGGTAGTCTGCCGAGGCGGCCCAGAGGCGCAGCAGATCGGCGCCGTACTTTTTGAAGATATCCTGGGGATCGACGCCGTTGCCCAGGGACTTGTGCATGGCCTTGCCCTCGCCGTCCACCGTCCAGCCGTGGGTGACGCACTCCTTGAAGGGCGCGCCGCCGCCCAGAGCGCCTACGGAGGTCAGGAGGCTCGACTGGAACCAGCCGCGGTACTGATCCAGGCCCTCCAGGTACATGTCGGCAGGCCAGAAGCCCTGGTCGCGCTGCATGGAGGCGAAGTGGGTGGAGCCGGAGTCAAACCAGCCGTCCAGGGTGTCCTCCTCCTTGGTAAAGCCGGCCTTGCTGCCGCAGTGGGGGCAGGCGTAGCCCTGGGGCAGAATCTCCTCGGCCTCCAGCTCATACCAGGCGTTGGAGCCGCGGGCGGCAAAGAGGTCGGAGACGGCCTGGATGGTCGTATCGTCGCAGACGGGCTTGCCGCAGTCCTTGCAGTAGAACACCGGGATGGGCAGACCCCACCGCCGCTGGCGGGAGATGCACCAGTCGCTGCGCTCGCGGATCATGGCGATCATGCGATCCTTGCCCCAGCCGGGGAACCACTTGACGTTGTCGCAGGCGGCCACGGCCTCGTCCTTGAAGGCGTCCACGGAGCAGAACCACTGGGGCGTGGCCCGGAAGATGATGGGGCCCTTGCAGCGCCAGCAGTGGGGATAGGAGTGGACGATCTCTTCCTTGGCCAGGAGCATGCCGGATTCCTGCATGTCCTTCAGGATGACGGGATTGCTTTCCTCGGTCTTGAGGCCGGCGTACTTGCCGGCGTAGTCGGTGTGGCGGCCCTGGTCGTCCACGGGCACCACCATGTCCATGCCGTAGCGAAGGCAGGTCTGGTAGTCGTCGGCGCCGAAGCCGGGCGCGGTGTGGACGCAGCCGGTACCGGAGTCCATGGTGACGTAGTCGGCCAGCACCAGCCGGGAGGTCTTGGGCAGGAAGGGGTGGTCGGCCAGCATGTTCTCAAAGAAGGCGCCGGGGTGCGTCTCGAGGATCTCGTAGCCCTCGATGCCCGCGATGCCCATGACCTTCTCGGTGAGGGCCTCGGCCATGATATAGACCTCGCCGGAGGGCGCCTTCACCAGCGCGTAGGCTTCATCGGGATGAAGCGCGATGGCCAGGTTGCCGGGGAGCGTCCAGATGGTGGTCGTCCAGATGACGAAGAAGAGCCGGCTTGCGTCGATGTGGGAGAGCTTGCCCTGGTCGTCGTGCATGGGGAACTTCACATAGACCGTGGTGCAGGGGTCGTCCTGATACTCGATCTCGGCCTCAGCCAGGGCCGTCTCGTCCTTGGGACACCAGTACACGGGCTTGAGGCCCTTGTAGATGTAGCCCTTTTGGAACATCTTGCCGAAGATCTTTACTTCCTCGGCCTCGAAGCCGGGATCCATGGTCTTGTAGGGGTGCTCCCAGTCGCCGATGACGCCCATGCGCTTGAAGCCGTCCATCTGCACGTCGATATAGTGCTGGGCGAATTCGTGGCAGGCGGAGCGGAACTCCGGCACGCTCATGGCCTTGCGGTTGAGCTTATTCTTTTTGATGATGGCGGATTCGATGGGCATGCCGTGGTTGTCCCAGCCGGGGATATAGGGGGTGTAGTAGCCCCGCATGGCGTAAGAGCGGACGATGAAGTCCTTGATGGACTTATTGAGGGCGTGGCCCATATGCAGGCCGCCGTTGGAGAAGGGCGGGCCGTCGTGGAGGGAGAAGCGGGGCTTGCCCTCGTTTTTCTTGAGCATTTCGTGGTACAGATCCATCTCGTACCACTTTTCCAGCATGCCCGGCTCCCGGGCAGGGAGACCGGCCCGCATGGGGAAGCCGGACTTGAACATGTTCAGTGTCTGCTTGTATTCCATAATTGCCTCCAAACAATTTAGTTTTTTATCTGTGGGGAAACCTTCGGCGCGGGACATAAAAAAGCGCCCTTGTCTCTCAAGAGACAAAGGCGCACACCTCTGCGGTACCACTCTCATTGCCCAAAGGGCCACTCGAAGGCGGATAACGGCCGCGCACCGTCCCGGTCTACTGCCCCAAGGGGTTCGGCGGGAAGCTCGGAGGGGATCTCTCCCCGGGACATGCCGCCTGCTTGCACCAGCCGCAGGCTCTCTAAAGGCATCCAACCCGGGTACGCGTCCTCGTCATTGCATTTTTTCGCTATCTTCCTTACAATACCCCGTTTTGGGGTATTTGTCAAGGGTGCGTTCCATGGTGCTGCGGCGGATGGCCGTGCCGGATCGCGACGGAGCTTTTACGGCAGGATCTTCGACGGCTTCAAATACCGCTCCTCCTCGGAAAAGACGCAGCCGCAGTACTTCTGCATGTAAAATCCGTGCTCCCTGGCAAAGTCCTGCCCGGCGCGGAAGAGGGGCCGGAAGTCCTGATAGTAAAATTCCACGCCCCAGGTTTCCGCCGCCCGCTGGGCCACCTGGCGCATCAGGTCGTGCTTTTGGTAGGGGCTGATGAAGAGGCTGGAGGTGAAGCCGTCAAAGCCCTGTTCCCTGGCCGTCTGGGCGGTGCGGAAGAGGCGCATCTCGTAGCATTTGACGCACCGGCCCGGGATGTCCTCGGCCACGGCCCGGACAAAGGGCCGCAGGCCGTAGTCGTTTTGCTCGATGAGGGGCACGCCGATCTCCTGGAGGTAGTCGCGCAGGCAGTTGCGGCGGCTTCGGTACTCGGTGAAGGGGTGGATGTTGGGGTTATACCAAAAGCCGGTGACATCATGGCCCTGGGCCTGGAGGTCGGCCAGGGGCCGGTTGGCGCAGGGGGCGCAGCAGATGTGCAGTAAGAGTTTCATAGCCGTCCCTCCGCCAGCGCCATGGCCCGGGCGAACTTGCTCAGGGGCTCCGGCTTCAGGCCGTGGCGGGCCGCCAGGGCGTCGGCAAAGGCCTCCGCCTCCGCCACCCGGCCGGTCTTGAGCTCCACCTCGGCCTCCTGGAAGGCCAGCTCCCTGCCGCCGCCGGCCAGGGTGCCCACGTCGCAGCAGAGCTCCGCCTCGGTGTCCGCGGCCAGCTTCAGCCGGGCTGCCCGGCGGAGAAACTGCGCCGCGCACACCGCCTCCAGCGGCTCTTCTTCCAGCAGCTCCGGCAGCTCCTCCGGTGCGCCCACCTCCATCAGCCGGGGAATGGCCTCGGCGATGGTGGCGGCGGGGCACTCCCACTCGCCGCGCAGGTGGCCCTGGCCGGGGGTCTTGAGGGTGGCCACCAGCGCGCCGTTTTCCCGCCGCAGCCGCAGCGTCCACCGAAGCGCCCCCAGCCGCCGGTCGGCGGTGTCGTAGTAGACGGTGGCCATCTCAATCCTGCGCACTTCCTCCAGCCGGGCCGCCTCCACAGCCGGATCGGCCCAGAGGGCGTCCAGGGCCGCCGGGCTGGGGGCGGCCAGCTTGTACTCCAATTCAATTCCCATGGTTTTTCCTCCGTTTTGAGGTATCTTTGCCCCTATTGTACCCGGTTTTGCCTCTTTTGACAAGCGGCCATTTCCCGGCCCATTTCCCGACACGTTCCGCCGTGCCGCCGTGGTAGACTTCTGGCAGTGATACGCTTGGAAAGAGGGAAGAACATGTCAGTAAAGGCGCGTCCGGCGGTCTATGAGGCCGTGCGGCAGCGATGGAACCGGTGGAGCAGCCACCCGGCTGCGGGACAGGCTTTGCGCCTGGCCCTGTGCGCCGGAGCGGGATTGGCCCTGGCCGGGAGCCGGGCGGGAGAGATCCTCCTGCCGTTGCCCCTGGCGCTGGCGGCGGCGCTGGGCCTGGGGCTCAACTCCTTTGCGGCCTACGCCGGGGGCTGCCTGGGCTATGCCCTGTTCTGGGGTATGGACGCGGGGCTGCACCCCATGGCGGCGGGGCTTTTGATGGAGGCCTGCCTGTGCATCTTCGGCGGCGAGATCTCCGGGGAAAACCGGTGGTTCGGCCCGGCCATGGCGGCCCTCTTTACGGTTCTGGTGGGCCTGTTGTTTCTGCTGGAGCGGCGCTTCGCCCCGGCGGCGGTGTGGAGCCTTCTGGTGATGGCCCTGTCCGCCGGAGGCGGCACGGCCGTCTTTACCCAGGCCCTGGCGGGGGCGAGGCTTCCGCGGCTGGCGCTGATGGCGGCGCTGGTGAACGGCCTGAGCGCCGTGGCGCCCTGGGGCCTTCCCCTGGGCGCGGCGGCGGGGTTTGCGTTGAGCGCGGCGGCGCTGGATGGCGCTTCGAGTCTGACGGTGTCCGCCCTCGGCGGCGTGGCGCTGGAGCTGGGGGGCTATGCCGGGTGCGGCGCGGTTTTGCCCCTGGCGGCGCTGCTGGCCGCCGCGGCCTCCCGCCCGCTGGGCCGCCGGGGACTGTGGCTGGGCGGCGTGACGGCGGCGGTGCTTCTCACCGGGGCGGGCCCGGTGGTACTCACGGCGGCGCTGGTGGGCTTTGCGGCGGCTTGGCTGCTGCCGGCCCGGCGGCTCTTCGGCGACGCCGCCGCCGGCCCGGACAGCCAGAGCGCGGCGGCGCAGCTCCTGGAGGGGCTGGGAAAGTGCCTGGCCCTGGGCCGCCCGTCTCAATCCGATCCCGAGGCCGCTGCGGTCTTTGACCGGGCCGCCGACCAGGTCTGCCGGCTGTGCAGCCGCTTTGATCTGTGCTGGCAGAAGAACCTGGGGGAGACCTGCGCCGCCTTAGACCGGGCCACGCCGGCCATGATGGCCCGCGGCAAGGCGCTGCCCGCGGATCTGCCGGCAGCCTTCACCGAGGGCTGCTGCCACTTGGAAGGCTTCCTCACGGCCATCAACCGCTGCCTGGACGACTTGGCCTTCCGCCGACAGGCGAGAAGCCGCCTGCGGGAGAGCCGTCTGGCGCTGGGACGGCAGTACATCCTTCTCTCCCAGGCGCTCCGCCGCCGCCGGGACGATCACGAGCCGGTACGCTTTGTGCCGGAGCTGGCCTGCCGGGGCAGAAGCCGGGGCGACGCGCCTCTGTCCGGCGACGAGACGGCGAGCTTTCGCCTGGGGCGGCACTACTATGTCCTGCTGTGCGACGGCATGGGGGCGGGGCGGGCCGCCCGGGCCGAGGCCGGGGCCGCCATCGAGATTCTGCGCCAGCTGCTGCTGACCGGCGCCCGGCCCGGCGAGGCCATGGAGTTTCTCAACGACCTGTATCTCCTCCGGGACGACGGCGCCTTTTCCACGGTGGATTTGGTGGAGGCCGACCTGGTGAGCGGCGAGGCGACGCTCTATAAATGGGGCGCGGCGCCGTCCTACCTCAAGCGCAAGGGCCAGATGGAAAAAATCGGGACAGCTTCGCCGCCGCCGGGGCTGGGTGTGGGAGAGGAACACCGCCCGGAGGAAGCGAAGCTGTCCTTGGCAAGAGGAGAAATGCTGGTGCTGGTGAGTGATGGCGCCGGCGGAGAGGTGGCCGAGCGGTTCATCCGGCAGTATGGAGGACTGTCGCCGAAGGAGCTGGCCTCCGGGATCATCAGCTGTAGCCAAGCGCCGGGAGAGGACGACCGGACGGCAGCGGTGCTGACGCTGCGCCGGGGTCTGACGCTGTAGCTGCAAAAAATCTCCAGCGGAGGTGGGAGAGCCATCCGCTGGAGATATCATAGCATATGAACGTGACGATGTGTGTCGAACCGTGTCCCCTGGGGAAATTTTCAACAATTTTTCCACGGATCTTTCCACAGGCCACCCCCCGGTCAGCGGCTGAGCGTCTCGCTCAGCGCCAGGCCGGGGTTCTTTTTGAGGTTGTAGTCGATGCTCCACAGGCTGGAGAACACCAGCAGGCTGTTGCCGCGGTAGTCCTCCAGGAGCTCGGCGTCGGAGGTGAGGTTCAAATCCTTGAGGTCTAAAACGGGACTCTTGGTGATAAACCGCAGGTGCTCGTAGGGGAGGCCCTCCATTCGAAGCTCCACGCCGTATTCGCTGCGCATGCGGTAGGCAAAGACGTCGAATTGCAGCGTGCCCACCACGCCCACGATGACTTCCTCCATGCCGGTATTGGGCACCTTGAAAATCTGAATGGCGCCCTCCTGGGCGATTTGCTCGGTGCCCTTGATAAACTGCTTGCGCTTCATGGTGTCCTTGGGGCTGACGCGGGAGAAGTGCTCCGGGGCAAAGGTGGGGATGGGGGCAAAGCGGAATTTTTTGCCCGGCATGCACACGGTGTCGCCGATGGAGAAAAGGCCCGGGTCGAACACGCCGATGATGTCTCCGGCGTAGGCCTCGTCCACGATCTCCCGCTCCTGGGCCATAAGCTGCTGGGGCTGGGAGAGGCGCATCTTCTTGCCGCCCTGGACGTGGAAATATTCCTGATCCCGCTCGAATTTGCCCGAGCAGATCCGCAGAAAGGCCAGCCGATCCCGGTGGGCCTTGTTCATATTGGCCTGGATTTTGAAAACGAAGGCCGAGAAGCCGGGGTCAAAGGCGTCGATGACGCCGCAGTCGGCCTCGCGGTTGAGCGGCGGAGGCGTCATGCGCAAAAAGGCCTCCAGGAAGGGCTCCACGCCGAAGTTGGTGAGGGCGGAGCCGAAGAACACCGGCGAGAGCTGTCCGGCCCGGACTTCCTCCAGGTTAAACTCCCGCCCGGCGCCCAGGAGCTCTATGTCGTCCATGAGCTGGCGGTGGCGCGTCGCACCGATGCGCTGGCCCACGACCTCGTCGGTGAGCTCCACCTCCAGGGTCTCGGCCTTGTTTTTGCCGGAGATGCCGGAGAAAAAGAGAATCTGACTGCGCGCCCGGTCGTACACGCCCTGAAACTCCTTGCCCGAGCCGATGGGCCAGTTGCAGGCGTAGGTCTCGATGCCCAGCTCCCGCTCCAGCTCGTCGAGAAGGTCGAAGGGATCCTTGGCTTCGCGATCCATTTTGTTGATAAAGGTAAAGATGGGGATGTGGCGCATGGCGCAGACCTTGAAGAGCTTCCGGGTCTGGGCCTCCACGCCCTTGCTGCCGTCGATGACCATGACGGCGGAGTCGGCGGCCATCAGCGTGCGGTAGGTGTCCTCGGAGAAGTCCTGGTGGCCGGGGGTGTCGAGGATGTTGATGCAGCAGCCCTCATACTGAAACTGCATCACCGACGAGGTGACGGAAATGCCGCGCTGTTTTTCAATTTCCATCCAGTCGGACACGGCGGCCCGGCGGTTCTTTTTGCCCTTGACGGCGCCGGCCTGGGCGATGGCCCCGCCGTAGAGCAGGAATTTCTCGGTGAGGGTGGTCTTGCCGGCGTCGGGGTGGGAGATGATGGCGAAGGTGCGCCGCCGCCGGATTTCTTCTTGCAGAGTGGGCAAGATGGGTTCCTCCAGTCATATTGAAATTGGGTGGGACGGGCATCGCGGCATCACATGGGCGGCTCCCTCCAAGGTAAAATTTCACAACTGATTTAGTATACCACGGCGCGGCGGAGATTTCCACAGAAAAAGAGCCGTTTTAGGAAAATTGAGCGGCGTAGAGCCGGTAATAGACCCCGCGCGCGGCCAGCAGCGTCTCGTGGGTGCCCTGCTCCACCACGTCGCCGTGCTCCATGACCAGGATGTGGTCGGCATTTTGGATGGTGGAGAGGCGGTGGGCGATGACGAAGCAGGTCTTGCCGGCCATGAGCGTGCGCATGGCCAGCTGCACCTGCTGCTCGGTGGTGGTGTCCACGTTGCTGGTGGCCTCGTCGAGGATGAGCATGTGGGTGTCATAGAGCATGGCCCGGGCAATGGTGATGAGCTGCTTCTGCCCCTTGGAGATGTTGCCGCCGTCCTCGCGGATGACGGTGTCGTAGCCCTGGGGCAGACGCATGATGTAGCCGTGGATCTGGGCGGCCTTGGCGGCGGCCTCCACCTCGGCGCGGGTGGCGCCCTCCTTGCCGTAGGCGATGTTTTCAAAGATGGTGCCGTGAAAAACCCAGGTGTCCTGGAGCACCATGGCGTAGGAACGGCGCAGGGAATCCCGGGTCACCGCACAGATGGGGTGGCCGTCCACCAGAATCCGGCCGGAATCCACGTCGTAAAAGCGCATCAGGAGATTGATGATGGTGGTCTTGCCGGCGCCGGTGTGGCCAACGATGGCGATGGTCTTGCCCGGGTGGGCGTGGAGGCACAGGTCGTGGAGCACCACCTGGCCGGGGAGGTAGCCAAAGACCACGTGCTCGGCTGCCACATCGCCCACCACCGCCTCCAAGGACGCCGCGTCGGGGACGTCAGGGGGCTCCTCCGGCTGGTCGAGGAGGGTAAAGACCCGCTCGGCGGCTGCCAGAGCGGAATAGATCTCGTTGATGATGTTGGCGATCTCGTTGATGGGCCCGCAGAACTTCCTGGAGTAGAGCACGAAAGAGGAGATCTGCTCCATGCCCACCCGGCCCAGGAGATAGAGCACCGCCCCGGCCATGCCCACCAGGGAGAGGCCCAGGTTGTTGATCATATTGATGGTGGGGCCGGTGGTCATGCCCAGGGTGTCGGCGTCGCGGTAGCTCTCGGCGGCGTCGCGGTTGATCTGGGAAAAGTCGCGGCAGACCTGGGCCTCGTGGGCATAGGCCAGGATGGTTTTTTGCCCGGAGTACATCTCCTCCACGTAGCCGTTCATCCGGCCGTAGGATGCCGAGCGCTTGGCGTAGAGGGGCCGGGTGCGGCGGCCCATCAGCCGGGTGAAGGCGATGGCCATGGGCACGGTGATGAGCAGCCCCGCCACCATGGGCGTGCAGATCCAGCACATCATCGCAAAGGAGCCCACCACCGTGACCACGCTGGTGAGAATCTGCACCAAATCCGCCGAGAGGCAGGTGGTGACCACGTCCACGTCGTAGGAGACGCGGGAGAGAATGTCGCCGGCCTGGTTGCGGTCGAAGTACCGCACGGGCAGCTTCATCAGCTTTTCAAACACGTCCCGGCGCATCCGGTGGGCCACCTGCCGTCCCAGGCGCATCATCCCCAGGTTGACGGCGAAGGAGAGAAGATTGCTCAGGAGGTAGGATGCCAGCATCCACTTGGCGTAATAGGCCACCACGGCGAAGTCCACCTGCCCCTTGTCCACCGCCGCGCCGATGGCCTTGCCGGCGAAGGTGGGGCCCAGGAGGTTGCCCAGGTTGCTGAGGAGGGTGCCCAGGAGCAGCAGCGCCACCCACAGCCGGTAGGTGCCGAGATAGCGGGCAATCCGCAACGTGGTGCCCCGGGCATCCCGGGGCTTTTCCTTTTTTCCGGCGGTTCGCTGAGCCATGGCGGCGCCTCCTTTCAGCCGGGGAGTTCGCCCATCTGGGCGTGATAGATGGCCTGGTAGGCCGGGCAGGTCTTGAGCAGCGTGGCGTGGTCGCCGGCGCCGATGATGCGGCCGTTGTCCAGCACCAGGATGTGGGTCATGGCCTGGATGGAGCTGACCCGCTGGGCGATCATCACGATGGTGGACTGGCTGTGGCGGGCCTGGATGGCCCGGCGCAGCGCCGCGTCGGTCTTGTAGTCCAGGGCCGAGGAGGCGTCGTCCAGCACCAGGATTTCCGGGTTGGCCGCCAGAGCCCGGGCGATGAGCAGCCGCTGCTTCTGGCCGCCGGAGAGGTTGGCGCCCTGGATGTCGGCGCGGTGGGAGAGGCCGTCGGGCAGGGCATGGAGAAATTCCGACGCGGCGGCATCGTCGGCGGCGGCCCAGAGGGCCTCGTCGGAGAGATCGCGGCCAAAGCGGATATTTTCCCGCAGGGTGTCGAAGAACACCATGTCGTTTTGAAACACCACGCCGAATTTCTTGCGCAGCTCGTCCAGGGGATAGGTGCGCACATCCCGCCCGCCCACAGACACCACGCCGGAATCGACGTCGTAAAACCGCAAGAGCAGATTGACGATGGTGGTCTTGCCGCAGCCGGTGGGGCCGATGATTCCCAGACTTTCGCCGGGACGCAGGGAAAAGGAGACGTCGCTGAGGCAGTCCTCCCGGCGCGCGTGGGAGGCGGCGGCGGAATCGTAGCGGAAAGAGACATGGTCGAAGCGGATCAGGGCCTCGTCGGCGGGGGCTGCCTCAGAGGCGGGGCAGACCGGCAGATCCTCCGGCGCGGCCAAGACCTGGGCGATGCGGTTGGCCGAGGCGGTGGCCTTGCTGAGCATGATGAAGATGCGGTTGACGCCCATGACCCCCTGGATCACCATGTTGAAGTAGGTGAGAAAAGCCAGAATCACGCCGGGCTTGATTTCGCCGGTGTAGACCCGCCGGGCTCCCACCCACACCACCAGCGTCAGGCCCAGATTCAGGCACATCTGCATCAGGGGGGCGGGAATGGCCATGATGGTGCTGGCGCGGATATCGGCGCGCGCCATCTCCCGGCTGGCGGCGGCGAAGCGGCCCGCCTCGTAGCCGGTCTTGGACAGCGCCTTGACCACCCGGATGCCGGTGATGTTCTCCCGCATGATCCGCACCACCTGGTCGAGCTTGTCCTGCACCAGACGGTACAGCGGGATGCCATAGCGGGACACCAGAAGAATCACCGCCACCAGCACCGGCACGATCACCACCAAGATGGCGGCCAGGGGCGGATCCATGAGGAGAGACACGGCCAGGCCCCCCAGCAGCATCATGGGCATGCGGACGCACATGGTCTGGAGCGCCTGGACGGCAGTCTGGATGTTGTAGCTGTCGGAGGTGAGGCGGCTGGTGAGGCTGGGCAGGCCGAAGGCGTCGAACTGGGCGCCGGAGAGGGAGAGCGTCTTGGTGAAGAGGGCCTGGCGCAGATCGTAGGAGACGTGGTGGGCGTTGTCCACGGCGATGCGGTTGGCCCAGACATTGAGCTGGCGGGTGAGGAGGGCCGTGGCGATCATCAGCGCGCTCCACAAGAGCACCAGCTCCAGCCGGCCCAGGGGCACCACCTCGTCGATGAGGTGCTCAAGGATGTAGGGAATGAGCAGCTCCGTCACGGCTCCCAGCAGCTTGATGACCATGGAGCGGGCGACGCGGCTGCGGTAGGGCCGGACATAGGCGGCCAACAGAGTCAAGATATCACCTCCAGACGGGGAAGGAAGGGGGGAAATGGGCGGGGGAAAAACCGCGGCCCGTTACGACGCGTGGGGCAGGTTCCAGCGAAAATGGGTGGCCAGCATCCGCAGGGCGAACACCGCCGCGATCACGGCCATGGATGCCGCCAGCTCCTGGACGCCCAGACGGTAGAGCAGCACATAGAGCAGGGAACCTGCGATGGCGGGCAGAGCGTAGACGTGCTTGTGGAGCACCACCGGCATGCGCAGCACAAAGAGATCGCGCAAAATGCCGCCGCCGATGCCGGTGAGCAGGCCGAGAAAGACCAGCAAAAAACCGTTGTCGGCAAAGCCCGCGTTGATGCCCGCCTGGACGCCCACCACGTTGAAGGCGCCCAGACCCAGCGCGTCGAAGATATTGGCCAGGGCCTCCACCCGGGCTTCGTAGCGGTGGTAGCGGCCCCGGGAGAGATAGGCGGCGAAAAACACCACCAGCGACGTGACCACCGCCACCAGGAGATAGCGGTAGTCGCGGAACATGGCCGGGGGGATGCAGCCGATGAGCAGATCCCGGATCACGCCGCCGCCCAGGGAGGCGGTGACGCCCATGAGGAGAATACCGAACAGATCCAGCCGGTATTTGAGGCCCACCAGGGCTCCGTACAGGGCGAAGGCCACCATGCCGATCATCTCCACGGCGGTGAAGAGCAGGTTGTTCATGGCGTCACCTCCAAAGGCGCGCCGTCCAGGGCGGCGGCCACCAGGTCGTCGCCGCGGTAGGTGAGCTTCAAGGAGAAGAAGGGGACATCCCGGGCCAGCAGGTCGAGGAAGATCCGGTCGCCCCGCCAGAGATTGAGGGCGGGCACCTGGTCGATGGGCACCCACCGGAGGTCGCCTTCGTCGCAGTCGCGGAGCGTTCCCTCCCAGCGGTCGGCGGTGTAGAGGTGCATGTATTCGGCGTCATCGTCGTTGTATAAAAAGGTGACGATGCCGCGGCAGCGCCAGCGGGTGAGGGTGAGGCCGGTCTCCTCGCATACCTCCCGGATGAGGCACTCCTCGGGACTCTCCTGACGTTCAAACTTTCCGCCCACGCCGATCCACTTGCCGTGGTTGACGTCCCGGGCCTTTTTTACCCGGTGGAGCATCAGATAAGCGCCGTCACGCTCCAGATAACAGAGGGTGGTATTGCGCATGGTCAAGCCTCCCCAATATAGTTTCCGTCATTATACCACGGCCCGAAGGGAATGGCAACGTCGGGGGAAAATCGTAAAAATCCCCAAAAGGCACGCCATAAAATTGGAAGTTCTGTCCGTTGTGGCGGCGGGGGTTCTGTGCTAAAATATCATCGTACTATGGCCGCCCAGTGGTACTCCACTGAATATCCTGGGACGGTAACAAAAAAGGAGGAACAGCAACAAACCGCCGGACTAGCGGTGCGGCAGTGTGGAGACCTGTCGCAATGCGGCGCTCGCCAAGCGCGGGGCCGTGAGATCACAGCTTGCGAAGGCACTGTGATTATAGTCGTACGCATGGCAAAAGTTATCCTGAAGAACGTCAAGAAGATCTACCCCTTTGTAAGCGGCGAGAGCAAGAAGAAAAAGAAGAAGAAGGACGACGAGCCCCAGAAGGAAAAGGCCAATCTGCAAATCACCGATAAGGGTGTTGTGGCCGTGCAGGAGTTCAACCTGGAAATCGCGGACAAGGAATTTATCGTTCTGGTCGGCCCCTCCGGCTGCGGCAAGTCCACCACGCTGCGCATGGTCGCGGGTCTGGAAGAGATCAGCGAGGGCGAGCTGTACATCGGCGACAAGCTGATGAACGACGTGGCCCCCAAGGATCGCGATATCGCCATGGTTTTCCAGAACTACGCCCTCTATCCCCATATGACCGTGTATGACAACATGGCCTTCTCGCTCAAGCTGAAAAAGACGCCCAAGGATGAGATCGACCGCAAGGTGCGCGAGGCTGCCGAGATTCTGGATATCACCCAGTACCTCAACCGTAAGCCCAAGGCCCTGTCCGGCGGTCAGCGCCAGCGTGTTGCCATCGGCCGCGCCATCGTGCGTGATCCTCAGGTGTTCCTGATGGACGAGCCTCTGTCCAACCTGGACGCCAAGCTCCGCAACCAGATGCGTGCTGAGATCATCAAGCTGCGGCAGAAGATCAACACCACCTTTATCTACGTCACCCACGACCAGACCGAAGCCATGACCCTGGGCGATCGCATTGTCATTATGCGCGACGGCTTCATCCAGCAGATCGGCACTCCCCAGGAAGTGTTCGACCATCCCGCGAACCTCTTCGTGGCCGGCTTTATCGGCACGCCGCAGATGAACTTCTTCGATGCCAAGCTGGAGAAGAGCGGCGATACTTACTATGTGACCACCTGCGGTGTGCGCATTGACCTGCCCGCCGACAAGCAGGCGGCTCTGAAGAAGAACGCCGTCCAGCCTCAGGATATCACCCTGGGCATCCGTCCCGACCACATTGTCCTGTGCGACGCCAGCGCGCCCCATGCCATCGATGCCCGCGTGGACGTCACCGAGCTCATGGGCAGCACCATCCACATGCACGTCAACATCAGCGGCAAGGATGCCATCGTGATCCTGCCCACCATCGATCTCGCCAATGAGCACAAGAACGGCTTCAACTACGGCGACAAAATCGATATCACCTTCGGCGGCAACGTGGTGCACCTGTTCAGCAAGGCAACCGACAAGAACCTCATCTAAGAGGACACAAACGCCAAGTGGCCAGCTTCGGCTGGCCACTTTTTATTGTCAACGAGGGGAAAAAACAGTATAATAAGTACAAACTCCTCCCCGACTCCCCGGTTTGGGGACAAACTTAACCAAGGAGGGTCTATTATGGATCAACGGCCTTTGCCCCAGGGGCTTGCGGCGGCGCTCACCGGCGACCGCGCCGGGCTGTGCGATGCGGTGCTCTCGCTGTGCCTGCCCCAGATGCCGCCGCCGCCCGCCGAAGGGTATCTCCCCTGGTGCTATCAATATCTCTGCGCCGGGCTCTACCCCGACGGCGCGCCGGCCTTCGACCCGGCGCTGGCCGAGGCCGTGGAGCAGGTCTATCTCCCGGCCCTCTGCTGGGCGCTCGACCATGAGCAGGCTCCCTTCGACCCCCTCACCGATCTGCTGCCTCTCCCGGCGGACGCCCTGGCCGACAGCCGGGTGGCCGGGGAGTACCAGACCTTCCAGGCGCTGGTCAAATCCAGCCGCCTGATGGCCCTCTTGCGCATTGGCCGCGAATGTATGCCCTTTGACACCGCCGGCCACATCATCGGCGTGCACAATGTGGCCCTCCACGCCGCCATTCTGGCCCGGCAGGCCGGGCTGCCGGTGGATCTTCCCCTGGTGTCGGCCGCCAGCCTCAGCCACGACGTGGGCAAATTCGGCTGCCGTGGCCCTGACCTCAAGCGAATCGCCTATCTCCACTACTACTACACCTGGACGTGGCTCGAGGGCGCGGGCCTGCCGGAAATCGGCCACGTGGCCGCCAACCACTCCACCTGGGATCTGGAATTTGAAAACCTGCCCATGGAGTCGCTGCTGTTGATCTATTCCGACTTCCGCGTCCGGGGCGTCCGCGTGGATGGGAAGGAGGTCATGGGCATCTACTCCCTGGCCGAGAGCCGGGACATGATCTTCTCGAAGCTGGCCGATATGACGCCCCAGAAGCAGCGGCGCTATGAGACGGTATACTATAAGCTCCGGGACTTTGAAGCCTTTCTCCGGGCCAACGGCGTGGGCGTGAACCTGGAGGATAAGACGCTGGGCAGCAAGGAGCTGCGCGACCCGGCCCTGCTCTCCCCTGCCGAGGCCCGGGAGGCCCTGGCCCGGATGACCTTTGACAACAACGTCCGCCTGATGCATACCATCACCGCCGAGCGCTCCTTTGATCTCTTTTTGGAGCAGGCCCGCAGTGAGCGCACCACCGCCTCTATCCGCACCTATTTGCGGCTGCTCGACGAATACAGCACCTATATGACCGCCGCCGGCAAGGAAAAGACCCTCAAGTTCCTCTATGAGCTTTTGATGCACCATGAGGGCGACGTGCGCCGCCGCGCAGGCCAGCTGATGGGCCAGATTCTGGCCAACTCCGGCCCCAGCTACCGCAAGGAGCTGCCCCAGGCCGCTCCCAAGTCGGCCCTGGCCCCGGCCATGATGGCTCTGTTGGACAGATCCGCCGAGGTGTGGGAGAGCTATCTTCTCCAGTGCCTGCGGCCCGACCGGCGCATCACCGCCGGCCATGCCCAGCGCATCTCCAACTCGCTCAAAGCCATTACCGTGAGCCTGTTTCGAAGCTGCCGCCCCGGCGAAGCGCCGGCTCTGGCCCGCCCCATGCTGACCATGCTCAACGCCTGCTCCGAGGAAGAGCGCTTCATTCTGGCCGACGCTTTGCGCTTCGTGCCCCTGGAAGCCCTCACCTCCGAGGACGTTGCGGCGCTGACGGAGCCGCTGCTGGCGCTGAGCCGGGGGCCGGTGCACCATCGGATCACGGCCCTGGGCCTCTTGGAGCGCCTCCTGCCCCTGGCGCCGCGGCCTCTGTCGGTGGGGCTTCAAACACTCCTGCAGGCGGCCAGCGGCGACGCGGAGTTCGCCGTGGTCTATCTGGCCGGGCGAATTTTGCGGCGCGTCAACCCCACGCTGCTGCCTCCGCCGCCGGTGGATCCGGCCCTTCTCTATCTCAGCAACCTCAAAAACGCCGTGCACTGGACGGTGAAGCTCATCCAGATCGACGCCCTCTGCGACGACGCCACGGCCCACCCGGAAAACGCCTACCACACCGCCACGCACCTCTCCAACCTCCTCTCGGTGAGCGAGCATCTGCCGGTGCGGGAGCATGCGGGGGAAGGCCTGCTGCGCATCGCGCCCCACCTGACGGTGGATCAGCGCAACGAAATCGCCGTGGATCTCCTGCGGGAGCTGGAAAATGGCCGCGACCAGGTCTCCCGGTTCATCCCGCCCTACCTGGGGAAGCTCCTGTGCACCCTGCCGCAGAAGGAATTTGAAGAGGGCATGAGCTTCTTGGAAGATATGATCCACTCCGGTGTGGAGCGTTCCGCCCGGGCAGCGGGCTATACCCTGGGCGCCATCCTCACCCTGGTGCGCGACGACCCCGCCACGGTGGATCGCGCCCTGGGCCTTCTGGCCACGGGCATTGCCCACTATAAGGATTCCATCCATCAGACCACCCTCACGGCCCTCTGCCGCGACGTTCTCTCCAGCGAGAAAATCGAGCTGGAGGTGCGCCGGGCCGATTTCCTGCGGCTGCAAAAGAAGCTGCTGTGCCTGCTCTCGGAAAAGCGGGACAATCAGCTGACGTTCTTCAACCGCGCTGCCATGCTCAACCACCTCTACCGCTTCCTGGTGGCCTGCCGGGTGGAGCTGGGGGAGTTCCCCGACGAGCCGCTCCGGCCGGTGGCCTTCTTCCCCGGCACCTTCGATCCCTTCTCCGCCGGCCACAAGCGCATCGTCGAGGAGATACGCGCCCGGGGCTTCGAGGTGTATCTCGCCATCGACGAGTTCTCCTGGAGCAAGCGCACCTTGGCGCGCCTCAGGCGCCGGCGAATTGTGAGCATGTCGGTGGCGGGGCTGTGGAATGTGCACATCTTCCCCGACGAGATCCCGGTGAACATCGCGAGCGTGGAGGATCTCGCCACCCTCTCAAGACTCTTCGCCGGGCGCAAGCTCTATCTGGTGGCGGGGAGCGACGTCATCCGCCATGCCTCGGCCTACCAGACCGACCGGCCCGGCAGCGCCGCTTACTATAACCATGTGATCTTTCACCGGGAGGAGCCGGAGAACGGCGAACCCCTCTCGGCGGTACTCCATCGGGAGCTCATTGAGCTGTCCCTGCCGTCGTACTACGAGACCGTCTCCTCTACCCGGATTCGGGAGTATGTGGACAAGGATATGGACATCTCCATGCTGGTGGATCCGGTGGTGCAGTCCTATATCTACGAATACGGCCTGTATCTGCGCTCGCCCCAGTTCAAGGAGGTACTGGAACCCCAGGCCCTCTACTACCGCCGCTACTCCCAGGCCACCATGCCCGCGGAGCTGCGCTACCGCCTCACGGGCCGGGAGCCCCAGGCTGTGGGCCTCTACGACCGCCGGGACGACCGGCTGCTGGGCTGGGTCTGCGGCCACACCGCGGGGCCCTCGGAGCTCTATGAGGTGGTGGAGGACATCGAGGCGGCCAGCTTCGTCCGCCGTCACACCTCGGGGCGGATTCTCGTGGTGGACGCGGTGCATTGCGAAGGGGACGACAGCGCCGAGGTCTGCCGCAGCCTGGTCAACGAGCTTTTGGCCCGGAGCCTGCCCACCTCGTGCACCTACTCCCTCTGCCGGCTGAAAAAGCCCCGCCCGGCGCTGGAGGAGGCGCTGGCCCAGCTGGGCTTTGCCCAGATCCGGGGCCAGGAGGGCCTATACTATGTGGACATGCGCGACCCGGTGGTGCTCATCCAGGATATCTTCCTGACCATGAAGCTGCCCCACCGCGACGACGCCCAGGTGCGTGCCGCCGTGGCCCGGACGCGGCCAAAGCTGCGCTGGGCCCTCACGGGCCTCTTCCCCGGCTCCCTGGTGCTGACCTTCGACGCCGAGACCCTCAACCAGGCCCTTTTGCACAAGGTGCAAAAGCACAACAAAGTCCTGGACGTGCCCAAGGGGGTGCGGCGGCTGGGGAACCTCATGTGTGTGCCCTACGGCAAGATCCTCTCCGACGCCATTGTGCCCAACACCGTCACCAAGACGCTCCATGTGGAAAAGGTCTACGACCGGGACATCGCCTCCTTCACCGTGGAGCAGTACCCGGGCTACAGCACCCTTCCCAACCAGATCCGCACCATCAAGTCCTTCCGCCGGCCGGTGCTGCTGGTGGACGACCTGCTGCATAAGGGCTACCGAATCGACAATCTCGATCCCCTTTTCAAGGAGGCGGGCATGGACATCCGCTGCATTCTGGTGGGGATCATGTCCGGCCGGGGCCAGGATCTCATGGCCCTTCAGGGCCGGGCGGTGGACTGCGAGTATTTCATTCCCAACCTCCACTACTGGTTCACCGAGAGCGGCATCACGCCCTTCCTGGGCGGCGACAGCGTGGTGGGCGGCGAGGCCCCGGAGCAGCTGCTTCCGTCGATCAACATGATTTTGCCCTATTACTACCCCAAGTACATCTACGATGCCGCCCCGGCGGGAATCCGCCGCCTGTCCCAGACGGCGTTGGAAAACGCCCGGGAAATCCTGCTCACCCTGGAGCGGCGGCACCAGGTGCTCTGCGGCGCGACGCTGACGCTGCGGCGGTTGGGCGAGGCGGTCTACAGTCCCCGCCTGCCGGACAAGGGGTCGTGGATGCAGTATGACCTCAGCGTCCCGGCCTCGTCCTATGTGGCCGACGACCTGGCTCTGTTGATGCGCACCGCGACGGAGTAGCCGCCGCATTGGGGGCGGATCCAACGGACGGCCGCATAGGGGCGGGCGGTATGTCCGCCTGCATGCCGCCTTCGCAGCGCCCGGTGCATCATTTCCCTGCGAGAAAGGAGAACCCCATGGAATATCGCAAGAAAAACGGCATCACCTACGTCTCCCTGGGCGGGGCTTTTCCCGCCGGGGCCGTGCCGGTGCGCCATCTGACCGCACCTGTGGTGGTGCTCATTCGCCGCGACCCCCTTTATAGCCGCGGATTCTTCGCCATCCGCGACCTGGGCCAGCTCACCGAGGGCGACGGCGTGGCCGCCCTGCTGCCCCAGCCCGCCCCCGCCGACGCGCCCCGGGAGCTCCAGGACTTTGTCAAGGCCCACGGCGCCGCCGTGCTCAACACCGCCTTCCCCCGGGGCTTTGACTTTGTCGAGCGGTTTTTTGCTCCGCGGCCGGCGCGGCTCAAGCTGACCCTGGTGGGCCTGGGGGACGTGGGCGGCACGGTGCTCACGGCTCTCAAGCTCCTGGGCCGGGAGATCGAAACGATCCAGGTCTTTGACTTCAACGAGGCCCTGGGCCGCCGGTACTGCCTGGAGCTGGGGCAAGTGCTCTCCCTCGACGGCGCGCCCATGCCCACGGTGCGCCTGTGCCGGGAGGATCAGCTCTTCGACTGCGACCTCTTCCTCTTCACTGCTTCCAAGGGAGTGCCGCCGGTGGGCCAGGAGCAGGGGGACGTGCGCATGGCCCAGTACGAGGCCAACCGCACCATGATCGCAAGCTATGCCCGCCGGGCCCGGTCGGCCCGGTTCCAGGGAATTTTCTGCCAGATCTCCGACCCGGTGGATCTGCTGGCTCGGGCGGTGTATCTTGAGAGCAACCGCGGCGAGGCCGGGCACTACGATTGGCAGGGCCTTCTCCCCGAGCAGATCCAGGGCTTCGGATTGGGGGTCATGGCCGCCCGGACGCTCTACTATGCCGAGGATATGGGGCTGGATCTGTCCAGAGTGCGGGTCTACGGCCCCCACGGACAGGGGCTGGTGGCCGCCAACGCCCCCGGCGAGGAGTATAATGACGAGCTCTCCCAGCGCCTTACCAACCTGGCGCGGGAGGCCAACCTGCGCCTGCGGGAGCTGGGCTTCAAGCCCTACATTGCCCCGGCCCTCAGTTCGGCGGCGGTGAGCATCCTCCAGCTCGTCCGGGGAGAATATCACTACGGCGCCGTGCCGCTGGGCAGCGCCTACTTCGGCTGCCGCAGCCGCATGGGCCCCCTGGGCCTGGAGACGGAGCGGGAGCGGCTCCACCCGGCGCTGGTAAAGCGGCTGGAGGCGTCCTACCGCGACCTGACGGAGGCGGAGTGATGGAGCCGCTGCTCTGCCGCCTGGGGGCCTCGCCCCGGCTGGAGCGGGCGCTGGCGCCCCTGGAGCTGGATGCCGTGGATCCCGCCGCCCCCCTGGCGGGACGGCGAGTGCTCTTCGCCGTGGCCGTAGACGGCGGCGGCGCCGATCCGGCCTTTTTTGCTCTGCTGCGCCGCCTGCGCACCGACCCGGCGGCCTTGGCGGGGGCTACGGTGGCCATGGTGGTGGACGGCGACGGAGAGCTCTACACCAAATCCGCCGCCCAGGCCCTGGCGCTGGCGGCCACTCAGGCCGGTGCGTGGCTCCCCGGCATGCCGCTGGTGGAGGCCACGGGTTCGCTCTATAATCACCATATCCAGGCGGCCAACTGGGGGATGACCTGGGAGGAGACCTACTTTCGCCGGGTGCAGCTCCTGGCAGAGCGCCTCTCCGCGTTCACACCCCCCAAGTTCCAGCGGCCCAAGGTGCTGCTGCTCCATGCCTCCAACCCCGGCCGCTCCAATACCCTGGCACTGGGCCGGGCCGTGGCGGCACGGATTCAAGACCGCTGCGATGTGGCCGAGCTGGCGCTCTTAAACGGCACCGTCCACGACTGCCGCGGCTGCGGCTATCGCCAGTGCCTCCACTTTGCCCAGAACGCCACCTGCTTTTACGGCGGCGCCCTGTCCGAGACGGTGTTTCCCGCCATTCGGGAGAGCGACGTGCTGCTCTTTCTCTGCCCCAACTACAACGACGCCCTGGGGGCCAATCTCATGGCGCTCATCAACCGACTGACCGGGCTGGTGGTGCGGGAATCCCTGGGGGAGAAGTATGTGATGGGCGTGGTGGCTTCGGGCTACAGCGGCGGCGACGTGGTGGCGCGGCAGCTGCTGGGGGCCATGTGTCTCAACCGCGGCGCCATCACGCCGCCCCGCGCCCTGCTTTTGGAGACGGCCCACGACCCCGGCGACGCCCTGCGCGCCCCCCAGGTGCAGACCCGTCTGGATGCGTTTGCCCGGGCCCTCACGGCTGCGGCCTGTCGTTAGGAAAATCCTGGGCCAAGATGCGACCTTTCCCCGGAAAAACCTGTGGCAGCCGGAGAAATTTTCGGTAAAAGTCACAAAAGCGGCTGCATTTTCCCTGGCTTCCATTGGAAATATCCTATAAATTGCATAAACTCGGAAAAAGCAGTTGCAATTCGTGATTTTTTGGCCTAAAATATCCAGTGGAAAGAAGGTCGCAGGAGGAAATGCTGAACATTGTGCTCTTAGAACCGGAGATCCCGGCCAACACGGGCAATATCGCCCGCACCTGTGCCGCCACCGGCAGCGTGCTCCATCTCATCAAGCCCCTGGGGTTTGATATTTCGGACAAAGCCGTCAAGCGGGCGGGGCTGGATTACTGGCCGCTGGTGGATGTGCGGGTCTATGAGAGCTGGGAGGATTTCCTCGCCAAGACCGGCGCAGCCGCCTTTTGGCTCTTCTCCACCAAAGCGCCCCGCAGCTATACCCAGGCCGCCTTCGGCCCGGACGACTACCTGGTCTTTGGCAAGGAGACCCGGGGCCTGCCGGAACCCCTTTTGGCCCGGCATGCCGAGCGGTGCCTGCGCATCCCCATCCGGGCGGAGGCCCGGAGCTTGAACCTCAGCAACAGCGTGGCTGTGGCAGTGTTTGAGGCGCTGCGGCAGCTGGAGTTCCCGCACCTCACGGCGCAGGGCTCCATGAGTACCTGGTAACTTCATTTTCATGACGTTTTGAGGAGGCAAATTAGATGAACTACAACAAGAAATCTGTGGAAGACATTGACGTATCCGGCAAGCGCGTTCTGTGCCGCTGCGACTTCAATGTGCCCATCAAGGGCGGTGTCATCACCAGCGACAAGCGCATCGTGGCCGCTCTGCCCACCATCGAGTATCTGGTCAAGCACGGCGCCAAGGTCATCCTCTGCTCCCACATGGGCAAGCCCAAGGGCGAGTACAAGCCCGAGCTGAGCCTGAAGGTGGTGGCCGACCGCCTCAGCGAGCTCCTGGGTCAGACCGTCATTATGGCCGACGACGTGGCCGGCCCCGACGCCCAGGCCAAGGCCGCCGCGCTCCAGGACGGCCAGGTCATGCTCCTGGAGAACACCCGCTTTGAAAAGGGCGAGACGAAGAACGATCCCGAGCTGAGCCGCAAGCTGGCCGCCCTGGCCGACATCTTCGTCAACGACGCCTTCGGCACCGCCCACCGCGCCCACTCCTCCACCGCCGGCGTGGCCGACTATCTCCCCGCCGTCTGCGGTTACCTGATTCAGAAGGAAATCGGCATCATGGGCAAGGCCCTGGCCGATCCCGAGCGTCCCTTCGTGGCCATCCTGGGCGGCGCGAAAGTCTCCGACAAGCTCAACGTCATCAACAACCTCCTCGAGAAGGTGGATACCCTCATCATCGGCGGCGGCATGGCCTACACCTTCCTGGCCGCCAAGGGCTACTCCGTGGGCACCTCCCTCCTCGACAGCGAGAAGATCGACTACTGCAAGGAGATGATGGCCAAGGCCGAGGCCAAGGGCGTCAAGCTCCTGCTGCCCGTGGACACCTATGTGGGCGCCTCCTTCCCCAACCCCATTGACGCCCCCATCGATGTGAAGAACGTGGCTGCCGACGCCATGCCCGAGGGCATGATGGGTCTGGACATCGGCGAGGAGACCCGCAAGCTCTTTGCTGAGGCCGCCAAGTCTGCCAAGACCGTGGTGTGGAACGGCCCCATGGGCGTCTTTGAGAACCCCACCCTGGCCCAGGGCACCATCGCCGTGGCCAAGGCTCTGGCCGAGTCCGACGCGGTGACCATCGTCGGCGGCGGCGACAGCGCTGCGGCCTGTGAGCAGCTGGGCTTTGCCGACAAGATCACCCACATCTCCACCGGCGGCGGCGCCTCCCTGGAGTTCCTGGAAGGCCTGGAGCTGCCCGGCATCGCCTGCCTGCAGGACAAGTAATCGGCCATTCCCATTGCCGCAGGTGCGGAGCCGCCGCAGGCTTCCCGCCGGGCAGCTCCGGGGGCCCCGCGCAAAGGCGCAGCCTTTGGGTGGGGAAAGGCGGAGAAACGGAGCGGAAGAGCGCCGCTCCTTGGGAGCGGCGTGATGGAAGCGGCGTATTCGACGCCGCGCCCGGCATCGCCTGCCTGCAGGACAAGTAATCGGTCATTCCCATTGCTGCAGGTGCGGAGCCGCCGCAGGCTTCCCGCCGGGCAGCTCCGGGGGCTCCGCGCCCGGCATCGCCTGCAGGACAAATCAGTTTTCCCGTATTTTCATCAATTTGC
>CALXCW010000003.1 GCA_944386905.1 uncultured Oscillospiraceae bacterium | reverse complement strand
GTATGACCCAAAGCTACATTGACCTGCTCACCCGGCACAAGGTAAAGCTCCTGTGCATCCGGGATCGGCTGCTGTTCGATGAAAACGGCGCTACCCCAATTTTGACAATAAAAAATGCGGAGTGCCCTTTGTAGGATACTCAGATCCTATAAGGACACTCCGCATGGTCCGAGTGGCGGGATTCGAACCCACGGTCTCTTGGACCCGAACCAAGCGCGATACCAAACTTCGCCACACCCGGATAACAGCAATCATTATAGCTATATTTCCTGACTCTGTCAAGTGGAAATCATGCTGTCCACTTTCCTTGCATATCATGCTCTGAGGGGGTGGTACCGTGAAGGAACGGGAAAAAGGCAATGGTTTTGCTACTTTTTTGTCACTGGCCTATGTCGCAGGCGCTTTGGCTTTGCTGCTGTGGGTCTGCTCACACTGTTATCCCCAGGTTTCTCAGCGGGCAAAAGAGGTAATAGGAGGCTTCCAGCAAGGTCAGGTACAGCAGGCTTTCAGCATTTTCTCCGATGGCCTCGAATCAGGTCAGCCGGTGCGGGAAACCATTTCCCGTTCCGTGTCGGTGCTGTTCGGGGAAGGGGATTGAGATGAGTTTTGGGTTTGTGGCGGAGGTTTGCTTCCTCGCCTGGTACAGCTGGCAGCTATGTGTGTGCTTTCTCCTGGCAGTCGCACTCCACGAGGCAGCCCATCTCATTGCGCTGCGATTTAATCATATACCCATGTACCGCCTGCGCCTCGGCATGGCCGGGGCGCAGATTGAGACGGGGCCCATGTCTCTTCGGCAGGAGCTATGGTGCGCTCTGGCGGGCCCGACTGTCAGTATTCTCTCTGGTGCCGTGCTGCTGCGGCCGTGGCCGCTCTTTGCTCTGGTGAGCTTTGGGCTTGCAGCGGTCAACCTTCTGCCGGTCTACCCTTTGGACGGCGGGCGAGCCTTACGTGCCGTCCTCTACAGCCATCTTGATGAAACCAAGGCCAGGAAAATCCTGCGCGGCGCCCTCTGGGTCACTCTTACAACGCTGATGCTCCTGGCTTGCTGGCTGACGGTCAGCTGTCAGGCTGGACTTTGGCCGATTTTTGTTGCGCTGGTGCTCCTCTGCCGTGCCGGAAACGCTGCGGATGGCCTGTAATTGCAGTTGCTTTTCACGTCCACACCGGGTAAAATAGACCCAAACGACACAAAGGAATGGACCATATGACTGATCAACTACATCGCATTCTCCCCACTGTGCAAAAGCCGGCTCGGTATGTGGGTGGAGAATACGGACAGATTTTAAAAGACCCCGCCGCGGTGGATCTGCGGGTGGCCTTTTGTTTCCCAGACACCTACGAGATCGGCATGTCCAACATCGGCATGCGGATTCTTTATGGTGTAATGAACCAAATGGATGGAGTCTGGTGTGAGCGGGTGTTTGCTCCCTGGGGCGATATGGAGGAGGCCATGGTGCGCCATCAGATTCCTCTCTACGCTTTGGAGAGCCGCCAACCGGTGAAAGATTTTGACTTGGTTGCTTTTACAATCGGTTATGAGATGAGCTATACCAATGTGCTCAATATGCTTCGCCTGGCCGGAATCCCGCTGCGCAGTCAAGATCGTCCCGGCCTTCAGGGTCTGGTTTTTGCCGGAGGCGTATGCACGGTGAACCCGGAACCCCTGGCGGACTTCATCGACTTTTTTTCCATCGGAGAAGGGGAGGAGATCACACCGGAGATCTTGCGACTCTACCGCCGGGCCAAGCGAGAAGGATGGGAAAAAGCGCAGTTTCTCCGGGAGGTGTCCAAGCTCTCTGGCATCTATGTGCCGTCGCTTTACCGTCACAACTATGGTGATGACGGTCAGTTGACTGCCATTGAGCCTTTGGATGGTGCGCCATCCAAGGTGAAAAAGCGTGTTGTCCGTGACCTGGACAAAGCCTATTATCCCACTGAAACCCTGGTACCAAGCACTGAAATCGTCCACGACCGGACAAATTTGGAAGTTTTTCGCGGCTGTATTCGGGGCTGCCGGTTCTGCCAGGCAGGATTCTGCTATCGTCCTGTTCGAAATCGCAGCGCCGAAACGCTCTACCGCCAGGCGATAGAGTCCTTGGAAGCCTCTGGCAACCATGAGATTACCCTTTCGAGCTTATCTACGTCGGACTATCCGCAGCTACCTCAGCTGGCTGACGGACTTCTTGACTATTGCGAGGCGCGGCGCATCAATCTTTCTCTGCCGTCTCTCAGAGCTGACAACTTTTCCCAGGAACTGATGCGCAAAGTGCAGCGTGTGCGCAAGAGCAACCTTACGTTTGCTCCTGAGGCGGGCAGCCAGCGTTTGCGGGACGCTATCAATAAAAACGTCACCGAGGATGAGATTCTTACCACTTGTGCTACGGCTTTCTCAGGCGGCTGGAACAATGTAAAACTTTACTTTATGCTGGGTTTACCGACAGAAACGGATGAGGATGTTCTGGCTATTGCCGATTTGGTGGGGAAAATCATTCACACCTGGCGGGAGCATGCCACAAGCAAGAAACGGGGCTTGTCCATTAACCTGGCCACTGCCTTCTTTGTCCCAAAGCCATTCACGCCATTCCAATGGGAGGCACAAATTACGCCGCAGGAGTATATGCGTCGGGTGCGCCTTCTACAGGAGAATCTCAAGAGTCGGGCGGTGGACTATCGCTACCACGGCGCGGAGCTGAGCTTCCTTGAGGCGGTGCTGGCTCGGGGAGATCGGCGGCTGGGCCGGGTGTTACAATATGCTGTGGAGCACGGTGCACGCCTCGACAGCTGGGACGAATATTTCCGCTTCGATATCTGGCAGGCAGCATTTGAAGCCTGCGGTGTCGATCCCACGGCCTACGCACAGCGGGCGTTCGGGCGCGAGGAGGTTTTACCCTGGGACACCATAGATGTGGGTATTTCCAAACCCTTCTTCTGGCGTGAACGTGAACGGGCCTATGAATCCCAAACTACACCGGACTGCCGCACAGCCTGCGGCGGCTGCGGAGCCGACAGATTAGAAGGAGGGGTACGCTGCGATGCCAAGGCTGCTCTTTGAAAAAGATGGAGAGAGTATTTATATCTCCCACTTGGACTTGATGCGGGTTTTTCAGCGGGCCTTCCGCCGGGCGGGGCTTCTGCTGCGCCACTCCCAGGGCTTTAATCCAAGGGCCATTGTGTCCATCGCATTGCCCCTTTCCCTTGGTGCGAGCAGCTGCTGCGAATTGCTGGATTTCGACTTGGAAGGGGAGGGGACGGTAACGCCGGAGAGGATCAATCCTTACTTGCCCGCAGGAGTTCGCGTGCGGGAGATCTATGAAAGGGGTCGTAAACTCAAGGAGCTCACCCATCTGCTGGTGTCACTCACCATGGAATATGACCATGGTGCGCCTGAGGCCGACGCTGTGTCCGCGCTCTTCAGCCGGGAGACTTTGGTGGTGGAAAAGCAGTCGAAAAAGGGTGCAACACAGGTGAATCTTTTGCCCATGGTAAAGTCTATTGCGGTGATGCGACCTGATGCAGAGCACCTTGTTATTCAGGCGGTGGTGGCTGCACAGAACCCCTCACTGAACCCCATGCTCCTTGCGCAGGCAGTGGAAGAACATTTGGGTAAAGCAGATTTTTCCTCCTTCCGCCGCCTGGAAATATTTGACGAACAGGGAAATATATTTCGCTGAAGTGTATAAATGAGGTGTTTGCATGCGCCATTTGACTGATTTTCCCCGACTTTCTCTGGGCTGCTTCCCCACACCACTGCAGTATCTTCCCAATCTCAGCCGCCGCTACGGCAAAGAACTTTATCTCAAGCGCGACGACCTAAGTGGAGTGGGACTGGGCGGCAATAAGGTGCGAAAGCTGGAGTTTTTGCTGGCAGAGTCCAAGAACCGCGGCGCAAAAGTCGTGATGACAACCGGTGGTGCCCAGTCCAACCATGCTATGCTCACTGCAGCATGCTGTAATAAGCTGGGCATGGAGGCGGTGCTGCTCTTAAAGCGCCGTGGTGTTGATCGTCCCCTCGGTAATCTGTATCTCAACCGGCTCCTGGGCGCAGAAGTGGTTTGGATGGATACCGACCGCTATGAGGATATCTATGCCGAGATGGCTCGGCGCACAGCCTGTTACGCACGGGAAGGGAAAGTGTCCTATGAGATTCCGGTGGGTGGTTCCACGGCATTAGGGGCACTGGGGTATGTGGAGTGCTTCCGGGAGACAATGGCCCAGTGTATGCAGCTTGGAATCCACCCGGATCGGATGCTCTGCGCAGTCGGGTCTGGCGGCACCTACGCAGGGCTTTGTGCCGGAGCAGATCTCTTTGCCCCGGAGGTGGCAGTCACCGGTGTGGCCGTGGACAGTGATCCCTTTGCACAGATCTGTCGGCAGCTGAAGCTGGAGATCGGCGGCCTTTTGGAGCTGGAGCGCCCCCTGGGTGGAGAGAATGTCGAGCTTTATGATAATGTGGGCCCCGGCTACGGAATTCCCAGCGCGGGCGAGCGGGAGGCCGTGGAACTCTTGGCCAGGACGGAGGGTGTATTCCTTGATCCGGTCTACACCGGCAAGGCATTCTCCCTGCTTCTGCGGGAGCTGGAGGGCGGCGCCTTCCAAAATGACAAGACTATTATATTCCTCCATTCCGGTGGCGCCGGCGGCCTCTTTGCCATCGATTTTCCCGGAAAATAATGCTTGCAATTTGGGGTATACTGTGATAGAATACCTAGGTCTGTGAATGGGCGTTCCGCTGCCACAGCCGGTACTGCGGTACAGCGGCATTGCATGTGGGAATGAACGTCTAAATACGTTAGGAGGACGAGACAATGGATTTGATGAAGGCATTAACCAGCCAGTACATGAAGGCCGAGGCCCCCGAAGTCCATGTGGGCGATACGGTTCGCGTTCATGTAAAGATCAAGGAAGGCTCCCGTGAGAGAGTGCAGGTTTTTGAGGGCACCGTCATTGCCAAGAAGCATGGCGGCCTTGAGGAGACCTTCACCGTGCGCCGCATCTCCTATGGCGTCGGCTGCGAAAAGGTATTTTTGGTGCACTCCCCCAGCATCGTGAAGGTGGAGACTGTGCGCAAAGGTAAAGTGCGCAGAGCCAAGCTCTACTACCTGCGCGACCGTATGGGCAAGGCTGCCAAGGTCAAGGAAAAGGTGTAAGCCATCATACGTCCCCAAACGCTCCGCCCAAACGGCGGGGCGTTTTTTATAAAAGTGAGAATTTTTAGTCTCGCTCTTTTCTTTCACCGTCTGTTTGTGTATAATATACACTGCTCATTATTACTTTGTATGCCAATGGCTCCGCCTACGGAGGTTTATATATATGATGGAACAACAAAATCACTCCATTCACGATACGCTGGATCTCAAGGAGATTCGCTCTCTGCTCTCTGAGGATTTCCCGGAGAAACCATCGCAGCCCCAGGAAAAACCTGATCCGGATAAGAAAAAACCTGAGCCACTGTTTGAGTGCTACGGCATTCTGCATGATATCACTTACATCTTTGCCGTGGTCACACTTTTGTTTGTCTTTGTGGTGCGGCTGGTAGGTGTGGACGGCACGTCAATGCTTCCAACACTGCATCATGGGGATTATCTTCTTCTGGAGAGCAACTTCCTATACGGCAGCAGCGACATTGAAACCGGCGACATTGTTGTCCTCACAGTGTCGTATTATAAAGAGGAACCTATTGTGAAGCGTGTCATAGCCACCGAGGGGCAGACTGTGGATATCGACTTTGAAAACCACATTGTCTATGTCGATGGTGATGCCTTGGATGAGTCGTATTTAATTGACTATACAGGCACTGCCAGCTGGAATAACTGGGATGGAGACTATGCTCTGGAGTATCCGGCTACGGTGCCGGATGGGTGCATCTTTGTCCTGGGTGACAATCGCAACAACTCTACCGACAGCCGCTTTGCGCCTGTGGGAATGGTGGACACCAGGTGCGTTCTGGGAAAGGTCTGGGCTGTGTTGATCCCTGGTGAGACAAAGGATACGCAAGGGAATGTCACCGATCCCAGAGACTGGAGCAGAATTGGAATGGTATCATAAAATGGACGAACAAAACTTGCAAATTCAGTGGTATCCCGGCCATATGACCAAGACCCGGCGCATGATGGAAGAGACACTTCGACAGGTGGATGCAGTGTGCGAGATTCTGGACGCTCGGATTCCTTTTTCCAGCCGAAATCCCGACCTGGGTGAGCTCTGCGGCAGCAAACCGCGCCTCATCGTGTTGAACCGCATAGATCAGGCAGATCCGGCCATGGTGCGTCGCTGGGCAGCTTATTTCCGCGCGCAGGGGCTGGGCGTGGTGGAGACAGACTGCAAGAGCCGCAAGGGCGTGGCCAGCTTCGTTCCGGCCGTCCGCTCTCTCTTGGCGGATAAGCTCCAGCGCTATCAGGATAAGGGTCAGGCTGGGCGGCCGCTCAAGATCATGGTGGCAGGTATCCCCAATGTGGGAAAGTCTACCTTCATCAATCAGATCGCCGGGCGCAAGAGCGCCAAGGCGGAAAACCGCCCCGGCGTTACCAGGGGCAAGCAGTGGATCACGGTAGACGCCGGTCTGCTGCTGTTGGATACACCCGGAATCCTCTGGCCGAAGTTTGAGGATCGGGAGGTGGGGATGCGCTTGGCCTATACTGGTGCGGTGAAGGACGATATTATGGATTTAGAGACGCTCTCAGCGGGCCTTTTGTCTTTGCTTTGGCGGCGCTATCCCCAGGCACTTCAATCGCGCTACCGCCTGGATCTTCCCACCGACGCCCCAGGCTACGAACTCTTGGAACAGGTGGGACGTAAGCGCGGCTTTCTGATCAGCGGCGGCGAAGTGGACACTGAGCGAGCTGCTCGCATGGTGCTGGAGGAGTACCGCAGCTGCAAGCTGGGACGCTTTACCTTAGACGAGCTCCCGCAGGAGGAAGAAAATGATTGATTTATTGCAGTTGGAGCGTCAATGCTGGGAGGGTGGCTTTGATCTCGTATGCGGTGTAGACGAAGCGGGGCGCGGGCCTTTGGCCGGGCCGGTGTGTGCTGCGGCAGTAATTTTGCCTAGAGACGCCGCCATCGAGGGCCTCAATGACTCCAAGAAGCTCTCCGATGCAAAGCGCCGCAGCCTCTATGACTGCATTACCTCCGAGGCCTATGCCTACGGCGTGGCCTTTGCCTCTGTGGAAGAAATTGAGGAAGTGAATATTCTCAACGCAACTTTTCGAGCCATGGGGCGCGCAGTAGCCGCTATGGGAGTTTCACCGGATATTGTGCTGGTGGATGGAAACCGCCAGCCGCCTCTGGGTATGCCCACGCGCACCGTGATTGGCGGTGACGGATTGAGCGCCTCCATTGCCGCGGCGTCGATTTTGGCCAAGGTCACCCGGGATCGGCTCATGGAGGCGTTGGATCGGGAGTATCCCCAATATGGCTTCGCCGTACATAAGGGCTACGGAACGCGGCGGCACTACGAGGCGCTGACGACCTATGGCCCCTGTCCGATCCACCGCCCCTCCTTCTTGAAGAAGTTCTATGCCAGGGCATAGCGTGGCCGGTGCCTGGGGCGAGGCTGTGGCGGCGGAATACCTGCGGAAAAAGCGATATTCCATTATTGCATGTAACTACCGCACCCGTTTCGGTGAAATTGACTTGATCGCCGCCAATCGGCGCTACATTGTATTCGTGGAAGTCAAACTCCGCCGGTCAGCGCAGTTTGCTAAGGCGCGGGAGTACGTGGGCCGCGATAAGCAGCAGCGTCTGCGAACCACGGCTATGCTATGGCTGCAGGCCAACGAGGAGAGCCGCCAGCCACGATTTGACGTCATAGAAGTCTATGCGCCCCAAGGCATCGAAACGAAAAACCCTGAGATTATTCACTGGGAGGATGCCTTTCAATGAGCCGCTATCAAGTGATTGACGCCCACTGCGACACTGCCTCGGAGTTGTGGCTTCGGCGGGAGAGTTTTGACCGCTGCACCACGACGGTGCGTTTGTCCGATGCGGATGCCTTGGACGGTTATGGGCAATTCTTCGCCATCTGCCCTCTACCTGGACAGAATACAGGCTTTTCCTGTGAGGCATTTTATCAGCAGTGTATGGCCTATTTTCAAGAGCAGCTCCGGCGACATACCGACAAGATCACCCAAGTGGGAGACGCAGCCTCCCTGGAAGCTGCCCTTTCCGCCGGGAAATCGGCTGCCTTTCTCGCTCTGGAAGGAGCTGAGGGAATCGGCTGTGATCCGGGGAGACTGGAGGAGGCGCGTGCCTTGGGCCTTCGCATGGTGAATCTCACCTGGAATGCTGACAATATTCTGGCTGGTTGTGCTGCCTGGGACGGCCCGGGCCTCAGTAACCAGGGACGTGAATTTGTCCGCCGCGCGCAGAGACTGGGCATCCTAGTGGACGTGAGTCACCTCTCCCGCCGTGCCTTCTGGGATGTTATGGATGTGGCTCAGGCGCCCGTGGTGGCAAGCCATTCCAACAGTTTTGAACTTTGCCGCCATCCAAGAAACCTCACCGATGAGCAGTTCTTGGCTCTGTGTGAAACAGGCGGCTTCGCCGGGATCAATTTTTACACCGCCTTTCTTGCCGAAGAGGGAGAGGCAGACCTCGATACCGTGCGCTGCCACATGGATCATTTTCTGCAACTGAGCGGTGGCGGTCATGTGGCATTGGGCGGCGATCTGGACGGCTGTAACAGCCTGCCTTGCGGCTTCAACGGTCTGGAGAGTTATTGCCAATTGTCGTCTCATTTGGAGCTCTGCGGCTTTTCCAGGGAGACGGTGGAAGATATCTACGCCAATACGATAAAAAGGGTTGTGAAAACATGTATTATGTGAGTACGAGAGATCATACGCTGCACTACACCGCGGCTCAGGCCATTGAACAGGGCCTCAGTCGTGACGGCGGCCTGTTCCTGCCTGAGACCTTCCCCCAGCTGCCTGACCTTCATGGGTTGCTGGAAATGGACTATGAGTCCCGTGCAGCATCGATCCTCCAACTGTTCCTTGACGGCTTTACCCAGGATGAAATCCGCGGCTTTGCCCAAAAGGCCTATGGCGGCGGCAAGTTTGACTGCCCTGAGGTGGCTCCTGTACGGGAGCTCCACTGCAAAACCCACATCCTTGAGCTCTGGCACGGCCCCACCTGTGCTTTCAAGGATATGGCGCTGCAAATGCTGCCCCACCTGCTGACAGCATCCATGGCGAAAAACGGTGAGGAAAAGACGGTCTGCATCCTGGTGGCCACCTCCGGCGACACCGGAAAGGCCGCCCTGGAGGGCTTCAAAGACGTGCCCGGCACAAAGATCATGGTGTTTTACCCCAAGGACGGCGTATCCGATATCCAGCAACTCCAGATGCTCACCCAGGAGGGGCAAAATGTGGGTGTGTGCGCTGTGGTGGGGAACTTTGACGATGCACAGACCGGCGTCAAGACTATCTTCTCCGATGGCGCGTTCCGAGAGGTGCTGCGTCAGCGGGGGTATGTGCTCTCCTCCGCCAACTCCATCAACTGGGGCAGGGTGTTGCCGCAGATCGTCTACTACATCTCGGCCTACTGCGACCTCGTCCGCTCCGGCAAGCTGGCCATGGGCGATGGCTTCAATGTCTGTGTGCCCACGGGGAACTTTGGTAATATTCTCGCAGCCTATTATGCTGGTAAGATGGGCCTGCCCATTCAGAAGCTCATCTGTGCTTCCAATGCCAACAACGTCCTTACCGATTTCCTGCAGACCGGCATCTACGATCGAAACCGTCCCTTCTACAACACCACCTCTCCGTCCATGGATATTCTGATTTCTTCCAATCTGGAGCGGCTGCTTTTCGATCTTACGGGCTCGGATGAGGAAGTGCGCGGCTATATGGCAGCCCTGTCCGAGACGGGGCGCTATGAGGTGTCCGATGCAGTGAAGGAGCAGATCCGGGCGCGGTTCGTATCCGGCTTCTGCGACGACCAAAGAACATTGAACACCATTGAAAAGGTCTACCACAATACAGGCTATCTCATGGACACCCACACTGCCGTGGCCTATACGGTGCTCCAGGACTATCGGGCTGCCACAGCTGATGACACCGTGACGGTGGTTGCCTCCACGGCCAGTCCCTTCAAGTTCTGCGACAGCGTCCTCACGGCACTCGGTGTTGGCGAACAGGCACAGGGCCTGACTATCCTCCAGCAGCTCTCTCAGGTCACAGGCAAGGCAATCCCCAAGCCTCTGGCGGCGCTGGCCGGCAAGGCTGTGCGGTTTGACCAGACTGTGGAGAAAGAGCAGATGCTGGCGGTGGTTGATCAGCTCCTTTCCTGATGGCGCTCTACGCGTTGGGCGATCTCCATCTGGCACTGGGGGCGGATAAGCCCATGGATGTATTCGGCGGCCGATGGGAAGGTTATATGGACAAACTGGCTCAAAGCCTACAAGTACTGCAGCCAGAGGATACGCTGGTGATCGTAGGGGATTTTTGTTGGGCTCTGGGACTTGCGGAGGCAGAGGCAGATTTCCGCTTTCTTGCTCAGTTCCCTGGGCGAAAACTCTTTGTCAAGGGAAATCATGACTACTGGTGGAATACTTCGGCCAAATTTCAGCGTTTTTGCCGGGACTTGGAGCTGGGTGAAAACTGCCTGCTCCACAACAACTGCTATTTTTACGGCGATCTCGCCCTGTGCGGCACCCGTGGCTGGTTTTTCGAGGAGGACAGAGGCGGTGAACACGACGAGAAGGTTTTTCGCCGCGAGCTTATCCGTTTGGAGACGTCGCTCAAGGCGGCGGGGGAGAGGGAGAAGATCTGTTTTCTCCACTACCCGCCCCGGTACCGCGGCTATACCTGTCCGGAAATTCTGACACTTCTCAAAACCTATGGTGTGTGTCTTTGCTGCTACGGTCACCTCCATGGAGAGAGCCACAAGCTGGCTCTGGAGGGGAACTATGACGGGACAGACTATCGCCTGGTGGCTGCCGACTACGTGAACTTTCAGCCAGTCTGCCTGGTTCCATAAAAATTTTTCCGAAAATCAGGAAAAAAGGGTGGAAAAATTCACAATCTTCTGATACTATTATACTCTGCCATGTGTTGTGGCAATTTCGTAAACTATGGCCCTCGGGCCCACCACATAGGAGGAACGACACCAATGAATGTGAAAAACACCGAGAAGGCTGCCGGCAAGGCAACCATTGTCATCGAAGTGGAAAAGGCGGAGTTTGACGCCGCCCTGACCAAGGCCTACAACAAGAGCCGTAAGGACATCTACGTCCCCGGTTTCCGCAAGGGCAAGGCCCCCCGGAAGGTTGTTGAGGGCATGTACGGCGCCAAGGTGTTCTATGAAGATGCGGTCAATGAGATCTATCCCGATCTCTATGAGAAGGCCATTGTTGAACAGGCCCTCAAGGCTGTGGGTACGGCTTATATCTCCAAGCTGGACGACGGAGAGAACGGCGGTGTTGTGATCACCATGGAGACGGATCTCTACCCCGAAGTCACTCTGGGCGATTACAAGGGCTTGGAAGTACCCAAGTCGGAGGTGAATGTCACCGACGAAGAGGTGGAAGCTGAGATCGACCGCATGGCCGAGCGCAATAGCCGCATCGAAACGGTGGAGCGTCCTGCCCAGGAAGGCGACACGGTGGTTCTGGACTTTGAGGGCTTTGACAACGGCGTACCCTTTGAGGGCGGTAAGGGCGAGAAGCACAGCTTGAAGCTGGGCTCCCACTCCTTCGTACCCGGCTTTGAGGAGGCCCTGGTGGGCCTGTCTGCCGGCGATGAGAAGGATGTGGATATCACCTTCCCCGAGAACTATACCCCTGAGCTGGCCGGCAAGCCTGTGGTATTCAAGTGCAAGATCCACGAGGTCAAGGAGACCATCATGCCTGAGAAGGACGATGAGTTTGCCAAAGATGTCTCTGAGTTTGACACCCTCGACGCGCTCCGTGCTGATATCCGCGCCAAGCGTGAGAACGAGCGCCGCGAGGCTGTGGAGCGCGCCTTTGAGAATGCCGCTGTGGAAAAGGCAGCTGCTAACATGACCTGCGAAATCCCCGCCTCCATGATCGAGGAGCAGGTGGACAAAAATCTCGAGCAGTTTGCTTATCAGCTGCAGATGAGCGGTATGAAGCTGGAGGATTACGCCAAGATGATGGGCGGCGACATGGCCTCCCTGCGCGCTTCCATGCGTCCCATGGCTGAGACCAGCGTGCGCTCCAGCGTGCTGCTCACCGCCGTGGCCGAAGCTGAGAACTTGACCGTGAGTGATGAGGAGGCCGACGCTGAGATCAAGCGCTTGGCTGAGCAGTACGGTATGGAAGAGGATAAAGTGCGCGCAGCTGTGGGCATGGACGATCTCAAGGCCGACATGGCTGCCAAAAAGGCTGCCAAGCTCATCGCCGAGAGCGCTGTTGCCACGGCTATGCCTGAAGCAGCCACGGAAGCCAAAACCGAGGAATAAACCTGCTTTACCCCGGTTAGAATCTCTCAGATCAAGGGAAGGACGGCACGGCTGTGCCGCCCTCCCGACCGGTGAAAGGAGTTTGCCATGAGCTTTATTCCCTATGTGGTCGAGCAGACCAGCCGCGGTGAACGCAGCTACGATATCTTCTCCCGCCTGCTCAACGACCGTATCATTCTCCTCTCTGAGGAGGTAAACGACACGACAGCCAGCTTGGTGGTAGCACAGATGTTGTATCTGGAGGGCCAGGATCCCGACAAGGACATCCAGTTTTACATCAACTCTCCCGGCGGATCCGTCACCGCCGGCATGGCCATCTATGACACCATGCAGTATGTCAAGTGTGACGTGTCCACCATCTGCATCGGTATGGCGGCGTCTATGGGCGCGTTTTTGCTCTCAGCAGGCGCCAAGGGCAAGCGTATGGCGCTGCCCAATGCGGAAATTATGATTCACCAGCCCCTGGGCGGCACCCAGGGCCAGACCACCGACATGAAAATTCATGTGGAGCGGATGCTGAAGATCAAGGATCGGCTGAACCATATTCTCTCGGAGAATACCGGCAAGCCCCTTGAGATCATTGAGCGCGACACTGAGCGCGACAATTTCATGTCCGCCGAGGAAGCATGCGCCTATGGCCTGATTGACCAGGTCATCTATCGGCGCTGAGCCCCCCGGCCGGAGGAAAGGAAGTAACCCCTTTGGCCAGAGAATCCATCCGCTGCTCCTTCTGCGGCAAGCGACAGGAGCAGGTTACCCGGATCATTGCCGGGCCCAACGTCGCCATCTGCAATGAGTGCGTGGAACTGTGCGCCGGCATTCTCCGCGACGATATGACTCTCAGCCAGTCGCCCTCCTTTGAGCTGCCGGATACACTGCCGACGCCTCAGGAGATCAAGAACTATATGGATCACTACATCATTGGCCAGGACGACGCAAAAATCGCCCTGTCTGTAGCGGTCTATAACCATTATAAACGTATCTACTTTGAAAACAGCACCGATGTGGAGCTCCAGAAGAGCAACATTCTGCTCATCGGCCCCACCGGTTCGGGCAAGACGCTCTTTGCCCAGACTCTGGCTAAGATCCTAAATGTGCCCTTTGCCATCGCCGATGCCACCACGCTTACGGAGGCCGGCTATGTGGGCGAGGATGTGGAAAACATTCTCCTTCGCCTTTTACAGGCTGCAGATTTTGACGTGGAACTGGCGCAGCGGGGAATTATTTACATCGATGAGATGGATAAAATTGCCCGCAAGAGTGAGAATACTTCTATCACGCGGGATGTTTCCGGCGAAGGTGTGCAGCAGGCCCTTTTGAAAATCCTTGAGGGAACTATCGCCAATGTACCCCCTCAGGGCGGTCGGAAGCACCCCCAGCAGGAGTTCATCCAAATCGATACCACCAACATTCTCTTCATCTGCGGCGGCGCTTTCGACGGTTTGGATAAGATCATCGAAAAACGTACCGACAGCTCTGCCATTGGCTTCGGCTCGGAGCTCAGAAGCAAAGAAAGCCGCGATGTCGGCCAGCTCTTCCGCTTGGTGCAGCCCCACGATCTTTTGAAGTTCGGTATTATCCCTGAGCTGGTGGGTCGCCTTCCGGTAATCACCTCTCTTCAGAGCCTCAAAAAGGAGGATCTTATGGAGATCCTCACTGAGCCGAAAAACGCCCTTTGCAAGCAGTATCGCAAGCTTCTGGAGTATGACCAGGTGAAGCTCAGCTTTGAAGAGGGTGCTCTGGAGGCCATTGCTGAAAAGGCCATTGAGAGAAAAATCGGCGCGAGAGGACTTCGCGCCATTATGGAAGAGATTATGACGGGTATTATGTACGATATCCCCTCTGATCCCACCATTCAGAGCGTTTTAATCACAGAAGGGTGCGTGCGTGACGGCGAGAAGCCCCAGGTCACAAGAGACAGCTCTAAGCCGCGCAAGCCCATAAAAAACGCCGGCATGACACTGTAATTGCGCTTAGAGGGGGCTTTTGCCCTCTCTTTGTGTTTATTCCCTGAAAAGGAGGGAATTTAGATGAACGAAATTCTTATTTCCCAGCGACTGCCTGTTTTGGCACTGCGGGGGATCACTGTCTTTCCGGGCATGACCGTCCATTTTGACGTGGGTCGCAAGAAGTCTGTCCGTGCCATTGAGGAGGCCATGCGTAACCATAACCAGGAGCTTTTCTTGGTGAGTCAGAAAGATATTCAAACCGACGACCCTGATCTTGCCGCACTTTACAACATCGGTACGGTCAGCACCGTCAAACAGATTCTCAAACTTCCCGGCGACACACTGCGTATTCTGGTGGAAGGGAAGTACCGAGCCCGCCTCACCGAGTGCATCCAGATGGAGCCCTATTTCTTTGGCCGGGTGGAGACGGTCAGCGACGCTGCCTATTCCAAGACCTCGCCTAAGGTGGAAGCGCTCATCCGTGAGGCGCAGGCGCTCTATGATCACTTTCTGGAGCTCACAGGGCGCCCCGCACAGGACGGCATGGCCGTGTTGCTCACGAGCCGGGATCCCGGCTTTATCGCCGACTTTATTACTCAGAACTCTACCATCAACTATACCGATAAGCAGCGGGTTTTAGAGCAGCTCCATCCACTCAAGCGGCTGGAGCTGTCGCTGGTGCTGTTGAGCAGAGAGCTGGATATTCTCCAGCTGGAGTCGGAAATTCAGGAAAAAGTGCAAGAGAGCGTCAATAAGGGCCAGCGGGACTACTATCTCCGTGAACAGCTTCGCGTCATTCAGGGCGAGTTGGGCGAGGGGGATGACGAAGAAGAGCTCCAACAGTACCAGGAAGCCATTGACAAGCTCCAAGTGCCCCAGGAGGTCACCGATAAGCTCAGTAAAGAGCTTAAGCGTCTGAGCAAGCAGCCCTCCAACTCTTCAGAGGCGGCAGTGCTGCGCACATATCTTGATACTTGCCTGGAGCTACCCTGGAACACGCGTACAAAGGAGCGCGTGGATATTCGCGCCGCCAGAAAGATCCTCGATGAGGATCACTTTGGGCTGGAAAAGGTTAAAGAGCGAATCCTCGAGATTTTTGCTGTGCGCAAGATGGCTCCGGAGCTGCCCGCGCAGATTATTTGCCTGGTGGGGCCGCCTGGAGTGGGCAAAACTTCTGTGGCCACCTCCATCGCCAGAGCGCTCAACCGCAATATGGCCCGTATCTCCCTGGGCGGTGTCCACGATGAAGCCGATATCCGCGGCCACCGCAAGACGTATATCGGCGCAATGCCGGGAAGGATCATTGCCGCTGTAGCCCAGGCTGGTTCTAAAAATGCGCTGCTGCTACTTGATGAAATCGATAAGCTGGGCAGCGACTACCGTGGCGATCCCTCCTCAGCTCTCTTAGAGGTATTGGACGCCGAGCAAAATGCCACCTTCCGTGACCACTATCTGGAAGTGCCCTTTGATCTCAGCGAGTGTATGTTTATCACTACTGCCAATACCACTGCTACGATCCCTGCGCCGCTGCTTGACCGCATGGAGGTTATTGAACTCTCGTCCTATACCGACGAGGAAAAACTGATGATCGCCAAGGATCATCTCTTCCCCAAGCAGTTACAGCGCCATGGTCTTAAAAAAGCCCAGGTACGGCTCAGTGACGACGCTATCCGGGAGATTATTACCTGCTATACCCGGGAATCCGGCGTGCGCAACCTTGAGCGGGAGTTGGCGACGCTGTGCCGCAAGTGTGATATGCGCTTTGTCGGCCCCAAGCCTCCCAAGCGGCTGACCATCCAGGGCGCCAACCTGGAAGAATATCTGGGCGTGCGAAAATTTTTGCCCGATCCGCTGCCGCCGGTGGACAGCGTAGGTCTGGTCACAGGCCTTGCCTGGACTTCGGTAGGCGGCGAGACCCTGGAAGTAGAAGTCAATGTGGTCAACGGCAGCGGTAAGCTGGAGCTCACTGGCAACCTGGGCGACGTAATGAAAGAGTCGGTCTATGCTGCAATGAGCTATATCCGTTCCCGCACCGAGGCCCTCCATCTTGATCCAGACTTCTATAAGACCAAGGATATCCATGTCCATTTCCCAGAGGGCGCCATTCCCAAGGATGGCCCGTCTGCCGGCATTACAATTTGTACCGCTATGGTTTCGGCACTCACCGGTGCAAGGGTACGGCGTGATATTGCCATGACCGGCGAGATCTCCATTCGCGGCAGAGTACTGCCCATCGGAGGCCTGAAAGAAAAAACCATGGCGGCTCTGCGCCACGGCATCAAGACGGTCATCATCCCAGAGGCCAACGCCAAGGATCTGGAGGAAATCGACCAGACGGTACGCAAGGCGCTGAATTTCCTCACCGTCTCTCATGTGGATACCGTGCTGGAGGCTGCGCTGGACTTTCCCACCCAGGAGGAGACCTCTACACCGGTACAGGTACCCCAAGAGGCCCAGCTGGCAGTTACCCGTGAGCAGAGCAAAAGTCGTAAAACCGGTATCCGCCAGTAGGTGACGGCTATGAATTTACACAATGCGGAATTTATCCGCTCTGCTGCTTCGTTGGAGGCCTGTCCGCGGGACGGCTTGCCCCAGATTGCCTTTGCAGGCCGCTCCAATGTGGGCAAGTCCTCTGTAATCAATCGCCTTTTGCAGCGCAAGAATTTTGCCCGAGTCGGAGAGGCGCCGGGAAAAACCACCCATATCAATTTCTTTCGCATTGATGA
The DNA here is from genome assembly GCA_944386905.1 of uncultured Oscillospiraceae bacterium. Lineage (GTDB taxonomy): Bacteria > Bacillota > Clostridia > Oscillospirales > Oscillospiraceae > Avoscillospira. Next base: position 31,488 of record CALXCW010000003.1, on the reverse strand, counting down.
GCAGCTCTATCTGGTGGATCTGCCCGGCTATGGCTATGCCAAGGTTCCCAAGGCCGAAAAAGAACGCTGGGCTAAGCTCATCGAGAGCTACTTTTCTGCGCCGGATTTCATCACACTGGGTGTACTCATTGTGGATGCCCGCCATAAACCCACAGAAAACGATGTCACGATGGCTCGATGGTTTCAAGAGACCGGCCAACCCTATGTGGTCGTAGCCAATAAGCTTGATAAGCTGAAGAAAAGCCAGATTGAGCCCAGCCTTGCCCAGATCCGCACCACCCTGGCTCTTGGTGATGAAGTGGAGATCATTCCCTTCTCTGCGGAGAAGGGAGAAGGCCGTGAAAGGCTTTTGGAACGGATTCTCGAAACCCTTCAAACATAGCTGGAGAGGGGAGTGGTCTCATTGAATTTTACCCAATGGCTGCAGCAGCTGCGGTTTGACAGCATTCTGGACACGGTAATTGTCGTTTTGGCAGCTCTGGTGTGCATCACCTTTCATGAGACTGCCCATGGTCTGGTGGCTTACTGGCTGGGAGACGACACTGCCAAACGTATGGGGCGGCTCTCACTCAATCCCCTGCGCCATGTAGACCTTGTCGGTCTGGTACTCATGGCGCTGGTGCGCTTCGGCTGGGCCAAACCCGTGCCCATTGATATGCGACGTTTTCGCAATCCCAAGGCTGGAATGGCGCTTACTGCGCTGGCTGGGCCGGTTGCCAATGTACTGCTGGCTTTTCTTGCTATGTTTCTCCGGGCGCTGATGATCCTGCTGGGTCTTTCAGGCACCCTTGGCGGTTTTAAGGCTTATGTTGTGATGTTCTTTGAGTATACTGCCATTCTCAGCGCCGGCCTCGCGGTTTTCAATCTCTTTCCGATTCCTCCCCTGGACGGCTCCAAGGTGCTCTTTGCGCTGCTTCCCGACAGCGCTTATGGAAAGCTCATGCGCTATGAGCGCTACGGCATGCTGCTTTTGGTGGTGCTGCTCCTGCTGAACATCCTTGATCTGCCGCTGTTGTTTCTGCGCAACGGTCTGATCGACGTGCTCAACGCTGTCCTCGTACCCATCATCCGGCTGCTGACAAAACTGTTGCTGTGAGGTCAATATGGAACAGCCGCAATACCATCTGGATCATGTGATCCACGCCAAGGCAGAGACGCTGGAGGATTTTGACGGCCCTCTGGATGTGATTCTCCTGCTGCTCAGCAAGAATAAGATAGAAATACAGGATATCAGCATAGCCTCCATCCTCGAACAGTATCTCGCTTACCTCGAGGAGATGAAGCGGATGGACATGGAGATAGCTAGCGAATTTATCGCCATGGCCTCTCACTTGATGCTCATTAAGACGAAAATGCTTCTCTCCGCCGCAGAGCAGGAGGAGGCCATGAGTGAAATGGAGCTGCTGATTCGATCCTTGGAGGAGCGCCAGCGCCAGGACGCCATGGCGCAGATACGCACATCCGTGGCGTTTCTCGGCCAGCGCAACGACATCGGCTGTGCTCTTTTTACCAAAGAGCCGGAGCCCTATGAGCGAGACAAGACCTACCGCTATCGCCATGACCCGGAGGACTTGGTGCGTATCATGGCTATCCTGGCCGACCGAAGTCAGCGAGCCATGCCGCCACCCAGCACCAACTTCACCGGAATTGTGGGTCGGGAGCCCTACCCGGTTACCAAGAAGGCGGCGGAGGTTCTGCGGCGTCTGATCTCTCACGGTGTGGCAGCCTTTCGCCGACTCTTCCGCGGCAACCGTTCCCGGTCAGAGATCGTGGCGACGTTTCTTGCGGTGCTGGAGCTGTGTCGTCTGCGGTCGGTTTCTCTCGAGGACGAGGGAGGCGATACCCAGGTGCGCTTTTTGAAGATGCCTGAAGAAACGCAGGAAGAAGGTGGTAACGATGGAACAGAATGACTACCAGCGTGCCCTGATGGCAGTGCTTTTTGCAGCCGGAGAGCCGGTGGAGGCCAAACGCCTTGCGCAGTCTCTGGAAATCGATGAAGATGCGCTCCATAAAGAGGCGCAGTCGCTGATGGATCAGCTTTCCTATCACCGCAGTGGGATCCGCATCCTTCGCCTGGAGGACACCTATCAAATGTGTTCCTCAGGAGAAATGGCGCCTTATGTGACCAAGACGCTGGAGACGCGCAAGCCGCCCAAGCTGAGCGCATCTCAGCTGGAGGCGCTGACGATTATCGCCTACTATCAGCCTGCGACCAAGGCCTATGTGGAACAGCTCCGCGGGGTGGACAGCTCCTATTCCGTCAACGCCCTGCTTACCAAAAAGCTCATTGAAGAATGCGGCAGACTTAATGTGCCGGGCCGTCCCATCCTCTACCGTACCACGCCGGACTTCCTGCGTACCTTTGGCCTTTCATCTTTGGATGAGCTTCCTCAGATTGACAAGATTAACTTTCAGACCAAACCACAGCCGCCGGCGGAGGGAGAACGGGAAGCAGAGGCGAAAGCCGAAGTCCCTGACATGCCGGCCGGGGAGGTTGAACTGTGACGGCGCTGTGGATCATCCTGGGGATTCTGGCTCTTTTGGTCATGCTCTTGCTGGTCAAGCTGGCACTGGAGTTCTCCTGGGATGGGGATACACTGGAAATATGTGGTCGAATCGGCCCGGTGAGAATCCAACTCTCCGATGAAATGCCTGCGTCAGAGCCGACAACTGAAACCGCTCCTGCGGCCAAGCCCGCCAGTAAGCACAAAGGATGGGGGAGAAAGCTCCGTCGACACTGGCGGGAGATTCTCAAAATCCTTTCCCAAGTGCTCAAGCGTCCGGTCGTGGAGCTGCTGCAGGTGGACTATGTTGCGGGGGGAGATCCGGTTGCTGCCGCCATGTCCTACGGCGCGGCCCAGGCAGCTTGGAGCGCTCTGCGGCCTCTATTTTTAAGCCAGGTGAAGCTGCGACGAGAGGAAGTCAGTATCCGCTGCGACTTCCAACGTTCTGCTTCGTCTCTACAGGCTTCTGTCCGGCTCACATTGCGTGTTTATGAAGTACTTGCCGTGGCATTTTCCCTGTTACGTCACGTTTCGTCCGGCCAATCCCAATCTAAATCTTTGAAAAAGGCGGTGCAGCAAAAATGAGTCATCCTCTGCCCAACTTCGTCGGCGATACTCTGGAAAAGATCCGCTCCCTGGTGGACGCCAATCAGGTTATCGGCGACCCTATCTCCACGCCGGATGGCGTGACCATTCTGCCCATCTCTCAGGTGAAGATCGGCTTTGCTGGCGGCGGCTCCGATTTTGCCACCAAATCCTATCCCGCCAATAAGGAAAACACCTTCGGCGGCGGTACCGGCGCGGCAGTCACGTTGACGCCGGTGGCATTTTTGATTCTCAAGGGCGAGTCAGTGCGGCTGCTGCCGGTGGGGCTGCCGCCGTCCGGCGCAGCAGAACGAATTGTGGAAATGCTTCCTGAGCTTATTAACCAAATTTCGGCACTGGTAAAGAAAAAGAGCAACGAGACGCCTTAGATCGACACCAACGCGTGATGTTTTCGCCTTTTGCGGGCATACTATCCCCGGTGATGAATGTGAAACGTATTTTTCGACGTGCGGCGGCCCTCTGGTTCGCCGCCGTCCTTTTCCTCTGCCAGACCCACGCCACTCCATGCCCAAGCGCTGGACACGCCATTTTGCTGGATGCTGGTACCGGGCGAGTGCTCTATGAGAAAAATGCCGATGAACCGGCGGCGATTGCCAGCACTACAAAGATTATGACAGCGCTGCTGATTATTGAGCGGTGCAATCTGGAGGATACGGTGGAAATTCCGCCGGAGGCTGTTGGGGTGGAGGGCTCAACCATCTATCTGAAAGCCGGAGAAGTCCTTACAGTCCGCACACTCCTTTATGGCCTGATGCTTCACTCCGGCAACGACGCCGCCGTAGCCCTGGCGATCCACTGTTCAGGAAGTGTAGAGAGTTTTGCCCAGTTGATGAATCGGCGCGCAGAGGCTCTGGGACTGACGCACACCCATTTCTGTAATCCCCATGGCCTTGATGAGCCCGGTCACTGTGCCAGTGCCCGTGATCTGGCCCTGCTGGCTGCGGAAGCTATGGAGAATTCGGTCTTTCGGGAGATCGTATCCACCAAAACCATCACGCTGGAGGGCAGGAGCTTTACTAACCACAACAAGCTTCTCTGGCAGGTGGAAGGCGCTGTTGGCGTGAAAACCGGCTACACAAAATCCGCTGGACGAATTCTCGTCTCCTGTGCCGAGCGTGGAGGCAGACGGCTTGTGGCTGTAACGTTAAACGATCCTGACGACTGGCGCGACCACGGAATGCTTTTTGATACTGGCTTTTCCGCCTTTGCTATGCAAACTATGGCCGTGGAAGGGCAGGTGATGGGATCTACCTGCGTGATGAACGCGGATGGAATCCAGGCCGAGGCTGTTCTAAAAGAGAAGATTACGCTGTTCCTGGCACCGGGTGAGCGGGTGGCCCTTGCGGTAGACTTGCCACAGTTTGTCTTTGCGCCGGTAAAAGCCGGGGAGGTCGCCGGTTCAGTACGCGTACTGGTGAACGGAAGTGAGATCATATCGGTGCCGATTTACTGGCGCAACAGTGTAGGGGAGGTTCAATAGCCATGGCAGAACGTATCCAGAAGATCCTCTCGCGCCGGGGGGTTGCCTCCCGGCGTCAAGCAGAGGCGCTGCTGGCCTCGGGGCGGGTGACGGTGAACGGCCAAGTCGCAAAGGTGGGGGATGTGGCTGACGACAGCTGCGATGAAATTGCTTTGGATGGCAGGATCATCGCGGCAGGCGGCCCCAAATGCTATCTGATGCTCCACAAGCCGGCAGGATATGTGACGACGCTTTCCGACGAGAAGGGAAGAAGAACCGTGGCACAGCTGGTCGCAGATTGTGGACAGCGTGTCTATCCCGTTGGGAGATTGGATCTCAATTCTGAAGGTCTACTGCTGATGACCAACGACGGTGCTCTCGCCAACCGACTCATGCACCCCCGGGGCGGAATTGAAAAGCGCTACTTCGTTACAGTCCGGGGCTTTCAAGGGCCGGAGCTGGCAGCCCTGGCCAAGCCCATTGAAATCGATGGCAGGCTGACCCACCCCGCCCGAGTGAGACTCTTACGCAGCCAGGCGGACGGCGCCTTACTGGAGTTTATTCTCTTTGATGGCCGCAACCGTCAAATCCGCCGACTCTGTGAACGCGAGGGACTTACGGTACTTCGCCTCGTGCGTGTGCAGGAAGGGCCGCTTTCGCTGGGATCGCTTCCCCGGGGTGCCTGGCGGCCGCTGTCTGAAAAAGAACTCCAGGCGCTGGAGCAGGCGCTCAACTGGAAGTTTCTGCAAGATCCATGATTTCTTCTTGCAAAATTTTACGGAGAATTGTATAGTTTTAGTAAGACACCCCGAGCGCACGCCGACAAAGAAGGAGCAGAGATATGGCTGCGGATATCTTAACGACAATACATAACAAAATGCCCTCATTCTCCAAGGGCCAAAAGCGGATTGCCCAGTATATCACATCTTCTTATGATAAAGCGGCTTTTATGACTGCCAGCCGGCTAGGAAAAATGGTCAACGTCTCCGAGTCTACCGTCGTGCGCTTTGCCGCGGAACTGGGATTTGACGGCTATCCCAGCATGCAAAAGGCGCTGCAGGAGATGGTGCGCAACAAGCTCACCTCTGTGCAGCGCATTGAGGTTACGAGCGACAGACTGGGAGATCAGGACGTGGTCTCCATGGTGCTTCAAGCTGACCTGGAGAGCATCCGCATGACCAGCGAATCCCTGGATCGCCAGACCCTCAGCCGTGCGGTGGAGGCCATTCTGGCTGCCAGGCATATCTATATTGTCGGTGTTCGTTCCTCTGCGGTGATCGCCACATTTATTGGCTTTTATTTCCGCAATATGCTAGACAATGTCCATCTGGTCAGTTCTTCGGCCACCAGTGAAATGATCGAGCAGATGCTCCACGTCTCGAAAGGCGATGTGGTTATCGGCATCAGTTTACCCCGCTACTCCAGCAGGACTGTAAAACTCCTGGAATTTGCCAGGGATTCCGGCGCCGAAGTGATCGTCATTACTGATTCCCTCGACGCACCAGCGGCCAAGCGGGCCGACCATATCCTCCTGGCCAAAAGCGACATGGTATCTGTGGTGGATTCCCTGGTGGCGCCCATGAGCCTGGTCAATGCGCTGATCGTCTCCATTGGTCAAAAAAAGAAGGGAGAAATGGCGCGGATTTTTGAAAATCTCGAGGGCATTTGGCAGGAGTATGAGGTCTATGAGCGAGCGGAAGCGTAGTATCTGTGTCATCGGCGGCGGCGCCGCCGGGATGATGGCCGCCGGTGCGGCTGCTGAAGCAGGAGCACAGGTGCTCCTGCTGGAACCCAACGACCGCCTGGGGAAAAAGCTCTACATCACCGGCAAAGGCCGCTGTAATGTTACCAATCACTGTGATGCCGAGACAGTTTTGAAAAACGTGCCGGGTAACCCGCGATTCCTCTATAGCGTCATACATGCCTTCCCGCCTCAGGCGGCCATGGACTTTTTTGAGGCGCAGGGCTGCCCGCTCAAAGTGGAACGGGGGGAGCGCGTCTTTCCGGCCTCCGACCACGCGGCTAGTGTCGTTTCAGCCTTGGAACAATACCTCCAAGCCGGAGGCGTGGAAGTCCGCCGGGAAAAGGCGCAGGCCCTTCTGACCCGGGCAGGACAGATCTGCGGCGTGGTCACAAACCGCGGGCAAGTGGAGGCTGACGGTGTTATTTTGGCCACCGGCGGCTGTTCCTATCCCCGCACCGGCTCCGACGGCAGCGGTTATGACTTGGCAAAGGCTCTGGGCCACACCGTCACGCCCCTGCGTGGCTCTCTGGTTCCGCTGGAGGCCGAAGGAGATGTCTGCCGGAGATTGCAGGGGCTATCTCTTCGAAATTGCGCCATACAGGCGAAAAATGCTGCGGGTAAGACGCTCTATACTGATTTTGGAGAACTGCTGTTCACTCATTTTGGCCTCTCCGGGCCGGTGATCCTCAGCGCCAGTGCCCATGGTAAGCCCGGCGAGCTCCGGGAGATTCGCATCGATCTCAAGCCGGCCCTGGATGAGCAGAAGTTGGACGCCCGGATTCTCCGGGACTTTGCCCAATATCAAAACCGCACCATTGACCATGCTCTCCAGGATCTCTATCCCAGGCTTCTGGTGCCGGTGATGGTGGAATTGGCTGGGATCCATCCAACCACGCGAGCCAATTCCGTCACCCGTCAGCAGCGGCGACGGCTTTTGGAACTCACCAAGGCGTTTCCTGTGACCATTCGCGGCAGCCGCCCTGTGGAAGAAGCCATCGTGACCGCGGGTGGAATTTCTGTGCGTGAAGTCAACCCAAAGACCATGGAATCCAAGTTGGTGCCGGGGCTCTACTTTGCGGGAGAAATACTGGATGTGGACGCCTATACCGGCGGATTTAATTTGCAAATTGCCTGGGCCACCGGACGTGCCGCCGGGTTGGCTGCCGCACAGGCTATATAAGGAGGAGTATTCATGCAATCCCATGTCTCCATCGCCATTGACGGCCCTGCAGGAGCCGGAAAGAGCACCATGGCCAAAATGGTGGCCGATGCGCTGGGCTTTTCCTATGTGGATACCGGCGCCATCTACCGCACCATCGGTTATTTTATTAAGCTCTGCGGTATCAGCCCCAAGGACGCCGACGGTGTCAACCGTCTGATCGACGAGGTGAATATCCGTGTAGAATATGACGCAGACGGGGTGCAGCACATGATCCTCAACGGTCAGGATGTGACAGGTGAACTGCGCACGCCGGAGATGAGCGACTATGCGTCCAAGATCTCTGCCTATCCGGCAGTGCGGGCAGTGCTACTGGATGTGCAGCGGGATCTGGCAGCGTCGCGCAGTGTGGTAATGGATGGTCGCGACATTGGAACGGTTGTCCTGCCCAAGGCAAATGTAAAGATCTTCCTCACTGCTGCGTCGGAGGTACGCGCCAAACGGCGGCTTTTGGAACTGCAACAGCGCGGTGATAAAAAATCCACCTTTGCACAGGTGCTTGCCGACATTGAGCAGCGAGACGAGCGCGATCGTACCCGTGCCGTGGCGCCCCTGAAATGTGCAGCGGACGCTGTGGTTGTGGACACTTCAGCGCTGACCATAGAGGAAAGCGCCGCCAAGATACGCGCCATTGTGGCGGAAAGGTTGGGTAAGTGATGTTTGGGGGGTTCATCTACCGCTTTTTGTACTGCATCGTTCGCGCTGCTATGTTCATCTACCACCCCATCTTTCGCGTCTACGGAAGAGAGAATGTGCCCAAGGAAGGGCGACTGTTAATCTGCTGTAACCACAGCGGTTTGGCAGATCCCATTTGGATCATTTTTGCACTGGGACTGGGCCATGTGCCTCGGATTATGGCGAAAAAAGAGGCCCTGGAGGTGCCGGTACTTGGGTGGTTTCTGCGTACCATCGGCGTCTTTGGAATCGATCGCGATGGCGTCGATATTTCCGGCATGAAGACTGGTATTAAGTGCCTGCGTGACGAGCAGCAGCTGGTGGTGTTTCCAGAGGGAACCCGGGTGCGTCCCGGCCGTCGTGTGGCACCCAAACGCGGTGCGCTGCTGTTGGCAGCGCGTACAGATACGCCGGTGCTGCCCATGTACTTATCCCGCCGGCGTCATCCGTTTGGCCCCCTGACTTGCATCATTGGCAAACCGTATCGCCTGGAATTTGCCGGGAAGCGGCCCACCGAGGCAGAATTGGAGCAGGCCAGTGAGACATTGCTGGATGAAATCTACCGCATGGGGGAGAGCAAGTGAAACTGACTTTGGCAAAAACCGCCGGCTTTTGTTTCGGTGTGGATCGAGCCGTATCGTTGGTGGAGGAGGCCGCAGCAGCAGGGAAGGAAGTTGCCACGCTGGGGCCCATCATCCACAATCGCCATGTGATGGACTATTTTGCCAGCAAGGGCGTTTTGGAGCTCTCCGCGCCTGAGGAGGCTCGTCCCGGGAGCACCGTTGTCATCCGCTCCCACGGCGTATCCCGGGATGTCTATGAGCGACTCCAGGCTCAGGGTGTCGAAATTGTGGACGCCACCTGTCCTTTTGTCAAGCGTATTCATAAGCTGGTGATTCGAGCGGAGGAACAGGGGCGCACGCCGGTCATCATCGGCACACCCACGCATCCGGAAGTTCAGGCAATCGCCGGTTGGTGTAGTAGGCCACAGGTCTTTGAAACGCCTGAGGAACTGGAGGCTTGGCTTATGAGCGACCCCAAATGGGCCTCAGCGCCCATCACTATGGTCGCCCAGACTACGAGCACACAGAAATTATGGGAAAGTTGCAGGAAAATTATAAAAAAAGAGTGTACAAACGGAGAAATTTTTGATACAATATGCGAAGCAACAGAAAATAGGCAGAAGGAAGCAAACGAGTTATCTCAAAGCTGCGATGCGATGGTTGTCATAGGCGATTCCATGAGCTCCAACACCAAGCGGCTTGCTATGATCTGTAGGCAGCACTGTAAGGATGTTGTGCTGGTGGAAGATGCCCGTGAACTGGACGTATCGCATTTTTCTTATGCGGATTCTGTTGGTATCACGGCGGGGGCGTCCACCCCGGCGTGGATAATAAAGGAGGTCAACAACATAATGAGCGAAGAAATCAAGGTTGAAACTGCCCAGGAGGAGGACTTTGCCGAGCTTCTCGAGCAGTCTATCAAGACTTTAAATAACGGAGATAAGGTCACAGGCATTGTAACTGCCATTGGCGCCACCGAGATTCAGGTGGACCTGGGTACAAAGCACGCAGGTTATATCCCTGTTGATGATTTCAGCTCCGATCCTTCCGTGAAGCCGGAAGATGTTTTGAAAGTCGGCGATGAGATTGAGGTGCTGGTGGTGCATGTCAACGATTCCGAGGGCACTGCACGTCTGTCCAAGAAGCGCCTGGAGGCCGGCAAGGCTTGGGAAGAGATTGAGGCCGCTGCTGAGAGCAAGGCCGTTGTTGAAGGTTTGATCACCGAGGAGAACAAGGGCGGCATTGTGGCCAATGTCAAGGGTGTCCGCGTGTTTATCCCCGCCTCTCAGACCGGTGTGCCCAAGGGTGGTGATCTGTCTGCTCTGGTCAAGACCACGGTGCAGATGAAGATTACCGAAGTCAACCGTGCTCGCCGCCGTGTGGTCGGTTCCATCCGTGCCGTGACCAACGAGCTGCGCAAGGCTGCACAGGAGAAAATCTGGGCCGAGATTGAGGTCGGCAAGAAGTACACCGGTGTGGTCAAGAGCCTCACCTCTTACGGCGCTTTTGTGGACATCGGTGGTGTGGACGGCATGGTGCACGTCTCCGAGCTGTCCTGGAACCGCATCAAGAACCCCGCCGAGGTTGTCAAGGTTGGCGATGAGATCGAAGTCTTTGTCATCTCCTATGATCCTGAGAAGAAGAAGATCTCCCTGGGTTACAAGACTCCCGAAACCAACCCCTGGACGATCTTCATGAACCAGTTCAAGATCGGCGATGTGGCCAAGGTCAAGATTGTTAAGCTGATGACCTTCGGTGCCTTTGCTGAGATTATCCCCGGTGTGGACGGCTTGATCCACATTTCTCAGATTGCCGACCGCCGCATTGGTAAGCCCGAGGACGTGCTCTCTGAGGGTCAGGAAGTGGATGCTAAGATTATTGATATTGATGCTGAGAACAAGCGCATCAGTCTGTCCATCCGTGCGCTGCTCACCGCAGCCGAGGATGATGCCGCATCCGACGACGCGGAGTAATTCCAATCTCTAATAGTATGTTAGGCCGCCTCCCTCAGGAGGCGGCCCGCTTTTTCGGAGGAATGGTGACGGCACTCCTTAAAATCATAAAGGCAATGGGTTCCCTAGCGCCTGCGGAGGTCAAGCAGCTCTGCCACGAGGAGGACGGGGAACCATACAGTGTCTGGCGCATCATCTGGGCTGATAAGACGCGTACTCTCAAAGAAGCCAAGGAATATGAGCCTGAAATTTACTTGACCTTTCTCAAAATTGTGTCTCGGCTATCGATTGCGTGGCAGAAAAGTATCTCCTAATGGAGGACATTCCATGACAGGATCTCAAACACTTCACCCGCTGTGGACTGCGTCTGGCACTGGACGCCATCTGACAGCTCCAGCTACTCTTTGTCATTGATTATTACTATGACCAGCTTCTGCGTAAATCGAGAATTTCCTATGATCAATGGTGAAAAACATTGGACTTTTTTTGCGATATGAGTACTGCGAATGGGTAATGCTGGGAAGCCGTCACAATTGTAAAGACACTGCATATTATAAAAAAAATTCTATTCTCACAAGGAAACATGCAAATACGCTCCTTTCTTACGAGAAATGGTATCCCAGCGCTTTGCACACAGACGCATTGGCTTGCAGAAACCGGCGCTGGCTCTTGTATATCCATGAATATTGTGATATACTGTTAAAAATAATGGCGCAGTATCCTAGTCAGCGCCGCCGGCTCCCAGGAAGGGCCTAAAAATCCTTTAAAGGGCATAACTGTGAAACCTTTGGTGCTTGCTTCTTACGCCCAGTTTGGGGTGAGTGCTGGAGGAAGGCGTAGCAATTACGCCTGCGGCGGAAGGGCGACCCTCAATGGCATGAGGATCCCGACCCTGCCGCTGCGGAGACCTGCTATTGTGCAGAGGCGTACTCCCTTAGTGGTCAGCGACTTCTGTACGAGGCAGGATGTGAACCTGTATTGCGGTGTGAAGGCTTGCCGGAACGCTGTGTGCAGAGTAGCCTGCCTTGCGTGAGCAGATCGGGAAAGCGGTGTCAGGCATGCAAACCCCCGGCCAGGGGTGCGCATGATATTGCCGCTCGAAAGCCTGCTTGCAAAAGAGGATAAGAGTCGGAGGGCGCTGCTGTGGAAATCACCTAGGCTGTCACACTGGGCAGGTAAGGGATTGCAGTACGGACTAAGTGGCAATCGGGTCGCTTTCTTGGCGACGGAAAGACGGGAGCTTTGATGGGAAACCACTCCGCCGGCGACGGGGAGCAGCGCCTGGGGAAATCCTACCCGACCTAAGCCGTAAGTTTAATCTTGCCTGCCGCCATTATTTTTTTGAACAGAAGAGGAGGGGCGCCGTGAAACGCAGCGATGGAAATAAGCGTAAAGCGTTAAAAATCCGACCGGATTGGCATTGGATTACTTCAATTTTCGCTGCAACCATCGGAATCTCTGCTTCCATGAGCTTCTTTTCCAATGAGCTCTTGTCTGGCGGCACACTGGCGCTGTCCTTCTTTGTGCTCTTTGTCATCGTCCTTATCGGTATTGTTTTTGATATCATCGGTGTGTCGGTGACAGCGGCCGATGAAAAACCCTTTCACTCCATGGCCGCGAAAAAAATGCCGGAGGCAAAGGAAGCGCTGCGGCTCCTGCGCAATGCAGAGCGGGTTTCCTCATTTTGCAACGATGTGGTGGGTGATATTTGCGGGGTCATCTCCGGCTCAGCTTCGGCTGTCATCGCAGCCCGAGCCATCGTCGGCATGGAGCCTGTGTTGGGTCGGGTGGTACAGCTTCTGATGTCGGCGGTGGTGGCAGCCATTACTGTGGGCGGCAAGGCCTTCGGAAAGTCCATCGCTATGAACAACTCCACGGTCATCATCCATGCGTCGGCCAAGGTGATCTACGCCGTAAAATCCCTGCCCGCGCGGCTCTTCCGCGCCCATCGGGCCGGGTGACGGGAGATGTCTATGCTACTTAATCACATTCATAGCCGGGAAGATCTTCTGCGCCTGTCGCCCCAGGAGGATCGTCAGCTCTGTGGCGAGATTCGCGAATTTTTAGTGCGCCACGTTGCCAAGACCGGTGGTCATCTTGCCTCTAACTTAGGGGTTGTGGAGCTGACGGTGGCGCTCCACAAGGTCTATGATACGGCGCAAGACCGGCTTCTCTTTGACGTGGGGCATCAGTCCTATGTCCATAAAATTCTTACGGGGCGAATGGATCGATTTTCCACCATGCGCACTTACGGCGGACTGGCAGGATTCCCAAAGCCTGGAGAGAGCGAGCATGACGCCTTTATTGCCGGCCACGCCTCGGAATCCGTGTCGGTCGCCCTAGGCATGGCTCGGGCACGAACCCTTTCCGGCCAAAATTATCATGTAGCAGCAGTGCTGGGCGATGGCGCTCTCACCGGTGGTCTGGCCTATGAGGGTCTTAACGATGCCGGAGCAAGTGGCGAGCCGTTGGTGGTAGTGCTCAATGATAACGGGATGTCTATTACCTCCAATGTCGGTGCGATTTCCCGCCATTTGAAACTTCTGCGCCTCAAGCCTGGCTATTTCGGACTAAAAAAGGTCTACCGTCAATTGACACGAAAGCTCCCTGGTGGTGAAACGCTCTACCGCTGCACGCACAATCTCAAAGCCTGGCTGCGCCGCCGCCTCATCGGTGTGACCATTTTTGAAGAGATGGGCTTTACGTATCTAGGGCCGGTGGACGGCCATAATGTGGACAGGCTCACTTTTCTTCTCAAAGAAGCACGAGACATGGGCGGCCCTGTGCTGCTCCATGTCATCACCAAGAAGGGGAAGGGGTACATCCCCGCTGAGGTGAAGCCTTCGAAATACCACGGCGTTGGCCGATTTGACCCGTTGACAGGTTTGAGCAACGGCATGAGCAGCATGTGCTTTTCCGAGACTTTCGGCAAAGCGCTGTGCGAGGCAGCCATCGAAGACAAGCGCATCTGCGCGATCACCGCTGCGATGGAGCAGGGCACCGGCTTGAGCCAATTTGCCGCCAGTTTCAAAGATCGTTACTTTGATGTGGGAATTGCCGAAGGCCACGCGGTTTCCATGGCTGCAGGTCTCGCCAAGCAGGGGCTTTTACCGGTTTTCGCGGTCTACTCCACCTTTTTGCAGCGAAGTTTTGATATGCTCCAGCAGGATTTGGGGCTTTTGGGTCTCCATGTGGTGCTGGCTGTGGATCGGGCTGGACTGGTTGGGGAGGATGGCGAGACCCACCATGGCGTCTTTGACGTTGGCTATCTGCGCCAGGTTCCCGGCATGGAGATCTACTGTCCTGCCAGTCAGGCTGAGCTACGGCGCATGCTTCGCCTGGCACTTTGGCAGTCTACCGGGCCGGTGGCAGTTCGCTATCCCCGCGGTGGCGATGGTGAATATTCCCAGAGCCAATGGATTGATCAGCGGATTGAGGGTGCTCAACTTACTATTCTCACCTATGGAATTACGATCAATGACGTTCTTGCTGCGGTGCGCCGTCTCTCGAATGACGCAATCGCCGCAGATGTCATCAAACTCGACCGGCTTCTTCCCCTAGAGCTGGATGCGGTGGAGGCCTCTCTGGCCGCAACAGGCCGGATTTTGGTAGTGGAAGAGGCCGCAGCGGCCGGCAGTCTGGGCGAAGCCGTGGCCGCCAGGCTGGCCCAGACGGGTAAAATGCCGCGGGCCATGCGCCTTTTGAACCTGCAATCTGGCCTGGTTCCCCACGGCGCCACGGCGCTGCTGCGTCACCGCGTTGGGCTTGACGCAGACGGCATTTATCAAGCGGCAAAGGAGTTGTTGGCCCATGAAGCATAAAGAGCGGCTGGATGTCCTTCTGGTTGAGCAGGGATTGGCCGAGAGCCGCGCCAAGGCGCAGGCCATCATTATGAGCGGCGAGGTTTTTGTAGATGGACAGAAGGTCGACAAACCCGGCGCCAGCTTTGACCCTTCTGCTGTAATCGATGTCCGCGGCCATGCCTGCCCCTATGTGAGCCGTGGCGGCCTCAAGCTGGAAAAGGCGCTTCGGGATTTTGGCGTGGATCCCACCGGCTATGTTTGCAGCGACTCCGGCGCCTCTACCGGCGGCTTTACTGACTGCCTTTTGCAACAGGGAGCCAGAAAGGTTTTTGCCATCGATGTAGGTTACGGTCAATTGGCCTGGAAAATCCGTAATGATCCGCGCGTAGTCACCATGGAGCGCACCAATATCCGCTATGTGACGCCGGAGCAGTTGGGCGAGCCGCTGGATCTCTCGGTGATAGACGTGTCGTTTATCTCTTTAAAGCTGGTACTGCCTGCCATTCGCGCCCTGCTCAAGCCCGAAACCGGTCAGGTACTTTGCCTTATAAAGCCTCAGTTTGAAGCTGGGAAGGAGCGCGTCGGCAAGAAGGGTGTGGTGCGGGATCCGGCGGTACACCGCGACGTCCTCGAAGAATTTATGGCCACAGCCAAATCTCTCTCCTTTACCATTTTAAATCTCACTTATTCCCCGGTGAAGGGGCCGGAGGGAAATATTGAGTTTCTGGCCCACCTCACTCTGACGCCTGGCGACGACGTTCAGGTGGATCTCACAGCGCTGGTCGGTCAAGCCCACGAAGCATTGAAAGGGTAACCCATGAAAATCGTTATGACGCCCAATCCCTATCGGGATCGGAATTTTAAATATGTGGAACAGGCGGTATCCATTCTCCAAAAAGCCGGTGCTGAAACAAAGATCTGCCTGCCCTTTGATGTGGACAAGAGCTTTGAACTGCCGGAGAGTGTGAAGTTCTGCGACATCCATCGGGAGATCAAGACTGCGGATTTGCTGATCTGCTTCGGCGGCGACGGCACGATCCTGCACGCATCTAAAATTGCCACGCGGCATCATGTTCCCATCCTCGGCGTAAACATTGGCACCATGGGGTTTATGGCCGAGCTGGAGGCTGGGGAACTCAATCTTCTCTCGCGGCTTCCCGCCAACGACTACCGGGTGGAAAAACGAATGATGCTCCGCGTCACTGTGAAGAGTGAAGGCAAGGTGCTCTTCGATGAAATCGGCTTAAATGATGCAGCCATCACCAAGGGTGCTGTGGCCAGGGTGATACAGCTGTCTGTGGAGTGCGACGGCGTGGAGGCCACGGCGTTCTCTGGCGATGGCGTTATCGTCAGCACACCTACCGGTTCTACAGCCTATTCCATGTCCGCAGGCGGCCCCATTGTGGAGCCTTCCGCGCAGAATATCATTATTACGCCCATCTGTGCCCACGCGATCCAGGCCAAGAGCATTGTCACTGCACCCTGGCGCACCGTTTCTGTGAAATTGGGTAAGCTTGGACGGCGCAACGCATTTCTCTCTGTGGACGGCGGCAGAGCTTTCCGGCTCAATGTGGGCGATGTGGTCACCATCCGCAAAGCTGAGCAAGAGACGCGGCTGGTGCGCTTGAAAGATACCAGTTTCTATCAGATCATCAACAACAAATTCTACATGCCATAAGGAGCGTTGCCATGAAACCCAACAGACAGGCCAAGATTTTGGAGCTCATTGAGAGCAAGGATATCGAGACGCAAGAGCAGCTCCTACAGGAGTTGGAGGCATGTGGCTTTGCCACGACCCAGGCTACCATCTCCCGGGATATCAAGGAGCTACGCATCATCAAAGAGCTGGGAGAGAACGGCAGTTACCGCTACAGCACTGTGCCAAAGCAGCTGGAGAGCAACGCCGCCGCAAAGCTCCACAGTATCTTCCGCCAGTGTGTGGTTTCCTGCGACTATGCGCAAAACATTGTGGTGATGAAAACCATGCCGGGACTGGCATCTGCTGCATGCTCTGCCATGGATTCGATGAATATTGAGATGATCGTCGGCACCCTGGCCGGGGACGACACAGCATTTTTGCTCATGCGGGACACCCCTGCCGCTGCGGCAATGTGCGCCGATATCAAAAAGCAGATCAGCTGATCGGGAGGGCTGGAGATGCTTAGCTTGCTCCACATCGAGAACATCGCCGTTATTGAGCAGGCAGAGATTCCTTTTGAAAAGGGCTTTAATGTTCTCACCGGCGAAACCGGCGCCGGCAAATCCATTGTGATCGACGCCATTTCTGCCATCCTGGGGGAGCGCACCTACCGCGATGTGATCCGCACCGGGGCAGATCGGGCCTTTGTAAGCGCCGTGTTTGCCGGTGTGCCTGAGCTTTCGTGGTTTTCGGACAATCGAGTGCCTTATGATGGGGCAGAGCTCTTAGTACAGCGGGAGATCTACGCCGACGGCAAGAATGTCTGCCGCGTTAACGGAAGACCAGTCACCGTGGCGATCTTAAAGCGCCTGGGGAGCCTGCTGGTAAATATCCATGGTCAGCACGATTCTCAACAGCTCTTTGACGAGACAAAGCATTTGGGGTATCTGGATCTTTTTGCACGCAATGACGCTGCCCGGGCGGCGTACGACGCGGCTTTTGCACGAGTGCAAGCACTGCGCGGGGAGAAGGAGCGTCTTTCCATGGACGAAGGCGAAAAACTCCGCCGGGTGGAGGCTTTGGAGTATCAGTTGGAGGAGATTGGTCGTGCCCAGTTGCAGGTGGGCGAGGATGAGGACTTGGAACAGCGGCGCAAGCGCCTTCAAAACGCCGAAAAGCTCTCTGAATACCTGGCCTCGGCCGTGGAAGCTCTCTATGGCGGCGAAGAGACGTCCGGTGCTGCGGATCTTCTGGGGGAAGCAGAACATAGCCTTGCCCGCATAATCCGTTTTGATGAAACCCTCCAGCCTTTTGCAGAGCGCATCTCTGCCCTTCAGTGTGAGGCCCAAGACATCGCGGAAGAGCTTCGAGACCGACTGGAACAGTTGGCTTACTCCGGTGATGAGTTGGAGCAAATCGAGATCCGTCTGGATATACTGCATCGGTTGAAGCGAAAGTACGGCGGCAGTGTGGATGAGATCCTTCAATATGCCGAGAAAGCCAGGAAGGAACTGGACGAGATTACCTTTTCCGAGGAGCGGCTTGAGATGCTGGATGCGGAGCTCCAGGCGGCGACGACTAACGCTGAGGCGGCCGGCCTTGCCCTGCGCAAGACGCGGCAGGCTGCAGCCAGCGAGATGGAACGACGGCTCTCTGCGGAGCTCGCCGCATTAGACATGCCCCGCGCCCAATTTGTCTGCGAGTTGGAGGAGATCCCCCTTTCACCCACAGGTATGGATCAGCTTCGATTTTTGATGACGGCTAATGTGGGCGAGGCGCTCAAACCGCTGAGTAAGGTGGCCTCCGGCGGTGAGTTGGCGCGAATTATGTTGGCCATCAAAAATGTGCTTGCTGAGCAGGATCAGGTAGGAACGCTGATTTTTGACGAGGTAGACGCCGGCGTCAGTGGCCGTGCCGCACAGAAGGTGGCCGAGAAGCTCCGCAGCGTCTCTCGCAGCAAGCAGGTACTTTGTGTCACCCATCTTCCCCAGATTGCCGCAGCAGCAGATGTGCACTTGCTCATCGCCAAATCTGAGCGGCAGGGGAGAACCTATACCCAAGTGACGGCCCTGGATCATGTTGGCCGGACGCGGGAGATTGCGCGGATCATCGGCGGTGCCGAGATTACGGAAACAACGCTGCGCAGCGCTGAAGAGATGCTTTCCGGTTGACAAATAGGCCGGTGTCTGGTAAGATGGTGTCGTTACAAGCGAGGAAAAGGAAGAGTACGGTAGTGATTGCCCTCAAGAGAGCCTCCGGTTGGTGGAAGGAGGCGGACACCCTGCCCGAATACGCCTTGGAGCTGCGGCCTGAATTTGCAGTAGGGTTTGCCGGGTATGCCCGTTATAGCTTGAGAGTCTCCGACTCCGTGAGGCCGTAACTGCGAGGCTGCGGCGAACATGAGGTGGTACCGCGAAATTTCGCCCTCTGTCTATACAGGACAGGGGGCGATTTTGTGCTGTTTGGTCGGGAACTTATTGAGCAGTATCCCGTAAGAAAATCCAAAAAACAGAAGGCGGCCTTTCGTGATGCTGCGCTGGCTTTTGGAGCAGCACGGGGCTATGCGGGGAAGGTAGAAGCTGGGGCCTTTGGCGCTAAAAATGTGATATTTGGTAATCCCGAGCATGCCACTTACCTCATCACCGCTCATTATGATACCTGTGCCAGGCTGCCCATTCCCAATTTTATCACGCCTTGCCATGTGTGGATTTATCTTCTCTATCAGTTGTTTCTGTGTGCTATCATTATCCTGATACCCAGTGTGATTGGCATTGCGGTTGGGATTTTGGTGCGGGAGCCGCTGGTAGCCGGTGTCACGGCGGAAGTGCTGTTTTTACTTCTGCTGTTTCTCATGCTCTTTGGCCCCGCCAATCCCACCAATGCCAATGACAATTCCTCCGGCGTCCTCACGGTGCTGGATCTCATGGCCGTACTGCCGCAGGAGCAGCGTGAAAACGTCTGTTTTGTCCTTTTCGATCTGGAGGAAGCTGGCCTTTTCGGCTCGGCGGGCTATCGCAGGACTCACCGTAAGGCATCCAGTCGGCAGCTGGTACTGAATTTCGACTGCGTGGGCGACGGGGATCATATTCTGCTCTTTCCCAAAAAGAACGTAAAAAAGAACCCTCGGCTGGCTGCACAGCTGCAAAGTGGCTGCGTGCAGGACGGGACGAAGGAGATCCGCTTGGCTGGCAGGGGGGTATACTTCTATCCCTCTGATCAAATGCAGTTTCCTCTGGGTGTTGGCATTGCGGCTCTGCGCAAAACTCGAGGTGGAATTTTCTATTTAGGTCGCATCCACACTGCAAAAGATACCATACTAGAAGAAAAAAATATTCTTCTGCTGCGTACTTTCTGCCTTCAGATTCTATCGCAGCAAGAAGCGAAGAAAGGAACAGATCGATGACACTTTATGAAGAACTGGTAGCCCGCGGCCTCATTGCCCAGGTGACCAACGAAGAAGAGGTCAGCCGCCTGATCAACGAAGGAAAGGCCACCTTCTACATCGGCTTTGATCCAACCGCCGACTCTCTCCACGTGGGCCATTTTATGGCCCTTTGCCTGATGAAGCGCCTCCAGATGGCCGGGAATCGTCCCATCGCCCTTATCGGTGGCGGCACTGCCATGATTGGCGATCCCTCCGGTCGTACCGACATGCGCTCCATGATGACACGGGAGACTATCCAGCACAACTGTGACTGCTTCAAGAAGCAGATGGAACGGTTTATTGAGTTTGGCGAAGGAAAGGCCATGATGGTCAACAACGCCGATTGGCTCTTGGAACTCAACTACATCGATTTTATTCGGGATGTAGGCGCCTGCTTCTCTGTGAACAACATGCTCCGCGCCGAGTGCTTTAAGCAGCGCATGGAAAAGGGACTGAGCTTCCTGGAGTTCAACTACATGCCCATGCAGTCCTACGACTTTTACTACCTCTACCAGCACTACGGCTGCAACCTCCAGTTCGGTGGCAACGACCAGTGGTCGAACATGCTTGGCGGCACAGAGCTCATCCGCCGTAAGTTGGGCAAGGATGCCCACGCCATGACCATCACCCTCCTCCTCAACTCCGAGGGCAAGAAGATGGGCAAGACCGCCAAGGGTGCCGTATGGCTGGATCCAAACAAGACCTCACCCTTTGATTTCTACCAGTACTGGCGCAACGTGGACGATGCCGACGTGATGAAGTGCATCCGTATGCTCACATTCCTGCCACTGGAACAAATCGATGCCATGGCCGGTTGGGAGGGCAGCCAGCTCAACGAGGCCAAAGCCATCCTTGCCTATGAGCTTACCAAACTGGTGCACGGTCAGGAGGAGGCCGACAAAGCCCAGACCGCGGCCAAGGCCCTTTTCGGCGGCGGCAGCGATGACAGCGATATGCCCACTACGGTGCTTGCTGCGGAACAGCTCACCGACGGCTCCATTGCCATTCTCGATCTTCTCTTGGCCTGCAAGCTGGCGCCCAGCAAGTCCGAAGCGAGGCGGTTGGTGCAGCAGGGCGGCGTGTTTGTCAACGACGAGAAGGTACCCACCATTGACGTAAAGTTCACCGCTGACGATCTCCGCGTTGGGCTCAAGATCCGTAAAGGCAAAAAGGTATTTCATAAAGCGCTGCTGCAGAACTGATTGCAAACAGCATAGTAAATGGACGCCGCTCACTGCGGCGTCCATTTACATCGGAACGATTATGCCTTGTGGTCGATGTAGCCCTCGGCGCAAAGAAGCTCTGCCAAGAGTACCGCGCCACCGGCAGCGCCACGAAGGGTATTGTGGCTCAGGCAGACAAACTTATAGTCATACTGTGTATCGGGGCGCAGACGACCGATGGAGACGGCCATGCCTCCCTCCAGCATCCGATCTAATTTGGTCTGCGGCCGGTTTTCCTCCTCGAAGTAGTGCAGGAACTGCTTGGGAGCAGAGGGGAGGTTCAGTTCCTGGGCACGACCGGAGAAATTCGCCCAGCATGCTTTAATCTCGTCCATGGAGGGCTTGTTTTCGCCAAAGCGCATGAAGCAGGCGGCCATATGACCGTTGCTGCAGGCCACCCGGAAACACTGGGCAGTGATGGCCGGGCCATCGGCATTGACAATTTTGTCGCCTTCGATGTGACCCCAGAGCTTCAGCGGTTCCTGCTCAGACTTTTCTTCCTCGCCACCGATGTAGGGGATGACGTTGTCCACCATCTCGGGCCAGCTTTCAAAGGTCTTGCCGGCACCGGAGATAGCCTGGTAGGTGCAGACCAGGGCGGCTTCCAAGCCGAACTTCTTCAGGGGATGCAGGGCAGGCACATAGCTCTGAAGAGAGCAGTTGGACTTCACGGCCACAAAGCCCCGCTTGGTGCCCAGGCGCTTTCTCTGAGCGTCGATGATCTTGATATGGTCGGCGTTGATTTCAGGCACCACCATAGGCACGTCAGGCGTCCAGCGATGGGCTGAGTTGTTGGAGACAACGGGGCACTCCAACTTGGCGTAGCGCTCTTCCAGCGCACGGATCTCTTCTTTTTTCATATCCACGGCGCAGAACACAAAGTCCACCATATTGGCAATCTTCTCGGCGTCGGCTTCGGCATCCAGCACAACCATCTCAGCGACGGAGGCAGGCATGGGCTCTTCCATGGCCCAACGAGCGCCGATGGCGTCGCGATAAGTCTTGCCCGCGCTGCGGGCGCTGGCGGCCAGAGCCACGATCTCAAACCAAGGATGAACGGCATTGAGGCAGACAAACCGCTGCCCGACCATGCCGGTGGCGCCGATGATACCAACTTTATACTTGTTCATTGTGCTTCGCTCCATTTCCATTCAGTTCTCAGAAGTTTTGATTGCTTCAAAGGCCAAGATATACTATAATATCTTGCAGATACCAGGTGGCTTCTACCGCTGGAGTGTTCGCGGTAGAAAAGCAAATGTCTTTGAACGCCACATCATCATATCACATCCCCGGCCATCTGTCAATGTTGAACCATGCAAATTGCCGGTAACCGAAAGAGGTCTGATTGTTGAAAACACACGATTTTTACTATGATCTTCCCCCTGAGCTCATTGCTCAGACTCCCCTGGAGCGCCGCGACAGCTCCCGGCTGATGACGCTTGATCGCACCACCGGTGCCATTGGTCACCATCGTTTTTATGAGATTGCAGATCTTCTGAACCCAGGCGACTGTCTGGTGCTCAACAATTCCAGGGTACTGCCTGCGCGACTTTTGGGTCATCGCGTCCCAAGCATGGGTGCGGTAGAGGTACTTTTGCTGCGTGACAAGGGAGAGGGCCTATGGGAATGCCTGACGAAGCCGGGCCGCAAGACCCAGCCGGGGACAGAGCTCTCTTTTGGAGATGGCACCCTCACCGCCACGGTAGAGGAGGCGCTGGAAAGCGGGAATAAGCTCGTTCGCTTTCATTATGATGGGATTTTCCTGGAGGTGCTGGGGCGACTGGGGAAAATGCCCCTGCCGCCCTACATCAAGGAGGAACTTCAGGATCCAGAGCGGTATCAGACTGTCTATTCCAAAATCAACGGTTCTGCTGCTGCGCCCACGGCGGGACTGCACTTTACACAGGAGCTGCTGGAGAAAATCGCGGCGCGAGGCGTCAAAATCGCCTACGTGACGCTCCATGTGGGCCTCGGCACTTTTCGCCCCGTGAAGGCAGAAGAGATCAACGACCACCATATGCACAGTGAGTTCTGCATGCTCTCCAAGGAAACGGCAGAGCTTCTCAATGAGACGCGTCGCAGCGGCGGCCGCCTGGTCTGTGTGGGCACCACCTCCTGCCGCACATTGGAATCCCTGGCAGGGGAGGACGGGTTATTCCACGAATCCTCCGCCTGGACGGATATTTTCATTTATCCCGGCTACCGCTTCAAGGCGATGGATGCCTTGATCACCAATTTCCATCTGCCTGAGAGCACCCTGGTGATGTTGGTCTCTGCCTTTGCTGGACGAGAGCACGTGCTCCACGCCTATGAAGAGGCAGTGAAGGAGCGCTATCGTTTCTTCTCATTTGGCGATGCCATGTTCCTGGCCGATGGTCTGGAAGGAAAGTGAGGGATGTATGTTTCAAGTCATCAAAACAGAGGGCGCTGCTCGGCGGGGTGTCTTTACCTGCCCCCACGGCACGGTTCAGACCCCTGTCTTTATGAATGTGGGCACCGTGGCGGCCATCAAGGGCGCCTTAAGCGCCGCTGATCTGGAGAAAATAGGTACTCAGGTGGAACTCTCCAACACCTACCATCTTCATCTGCGACCCGGTGATCAGGTTATCAAAAAGCTGGGTGGTCTTCACAAGTTTATGACCTGGAACGGCCCTATTCTCACAGACTCCGGCGGCTTTCAAGTATTTTCTCTGGCGTCGCTGCGGCGTATTAAGGAGGAGGGCGTCTACTTTGCATCTCACATCGATGGACGCAAGATCTTTATGGGCCCCGAGGAAAGCATGCGCATTCAATCCAATCTGGGATCGGATATTGCCATGGCTTTCGACGAATGCGTGGAAAACCCGGCGCCCTATGAATACGTCAAGCGCTCTTGTGAGCGGACTGCCCGATGGCTGGTTCGTTGCAAACATGAATTAGATCGCCTCAACACACTGCCCGACACCGTGAACCCAGGTCAAGTGCTCTTTGGGATCAACCAGGGCGGCACTTATCCGGAGCTCCGCATTCGCCATATGCAGGAGATTGCCCAACTCGACCTGCCTGGCTATGCCATTGGCGGCTTGGCAGTAGGGGAGAGTACCGAGACGATGTACGAGATCATCGAGGCTGTGGAGCCATATATGCCTCAGGAGAAGCCGCGGTATCTGATGGGCGTAGGCACACCTTCCAATATCATCGAGGCCGTGGCCCGTGGTGTGGACTTCTTTGACTGCGTGATGCCAGCGAGAAATGCCCGCCATGCCCGGCTCTTTACCTGGGACGGTGCCATCAACCTCAAAAATGCCAAGTATGAGCTGGATCAGTTACCGATCGACCCCAATTGTGACTGTCCCGTCTGTCGCCGCTATACCCGGGCTTACCTTCGCCATCTCTTCAAGGCAGAAGAAATGCTGGCTATGCGCCTGAGTGTGATGCACAACCTCTATTTTTATAATACCCTGATGACCCGGATTCGGCAGGCCCTGGAGGAAGGAACCTTTTCCGCCTTCCGCGCTGCCTATTCTCAGCGTCTGGAACGGAAAATTTAGCAAATTCACTTGCATTTTTCCCTGGTTTTTTGTATAATAGCAATACTTTGAAAAACGGAGGATTTCCCATGCCAGCAGATAGTATGTCCATGATCATCATGTTAGTCGTGATGGTCGGTGTGTTTTATTTCTTCCTGATTCGCCCCGAGAACAAGAAGAAAAAGGCCATGACCGATATGCGCAACAGCCTGAAGGTGGGCGACAATATCACCACCA
The DNA here is from genome assembly GCA_944386905.1 of uncultured Oscillospiraceae bacterium. Taxonomy (GTDB): domain Bacteria; phylum Bacillota; class Clostridia; order Oscillospirales; family Oscillospiraceae; genus Avoscillospira. Next base: position 6,931 of record CALXCW010000003.1, on the reverse strand, counting down.
TTGGCGGTGTTGTGGGTGATATTGTTTTCCTGAAAGATGACAATATCATCATCGAGACCAGCGCGGACAAGGTGCGCATCGAGTTCACCAAGTGGGCTGTCTCTACCAATAATTCTGCCGAAAAGGCTGCCGCCAAGGCCAAGGAGGCCGCCGTAGCCGCCCGTGCTGAAGCCAAAAAGAAAAAGAAAACGAAAGAATAAACACGGCGAGTAAAAGAGCTCTGAAGGATTTCCTTCAGAGCTCTTTTTTGTGGACATTTATTCAGTGGCAAAGTTATTGAAGTAATTCTGCACCAGAACAATGGGGGTACCTTTGTCGCCGCTGCCGCTGGTGAGATCGCAAAGCGAGCCGATCAAATCGGTAAGGCGGCGAGGCGTTGTGCCCTCAGAGGTCATTTTGCCCTTGAGATCGCCCGCCTTTTCCCGGATTCTCTGGCGAATGGCCGCCTCCAGCGCCTCGCCGGAGAGATCTGCAAAGTCATTGTCGGCCAGGAATTTGAGCTTCAGCTCATTGGGAAGACCGACCAGCCCGTCCGTATATCCTGCGCCCACGACAGGATCTGCAAGTTCCCAAATCTTCCCAACAGGATCTTTAAATGCACCGTCGCCATACACCATGGCCTCAATTTGAATACCAGTACGCGCAAGAAACTCCCGCTGAATTCCCTCCGCAACAGCCTGGGCATTTTTGGGGAAGAGCTTCACAGTGCTCTCAGTTGCCTTGTTGGAGCCAAGAAGCCCGTACTCAGCATTGTAGCCGCTGCCATTTACAGGCTCACGCAGAATATCGCAAAGCGTATAGACTCGATCTGCGCCAGCGGCCAGAAGGCGGCGACGGGAGCGCTCCCGGGTGTGGATATCGCAGCAGAGCACATTCTTGGTGTAGGGGAGAATGGCCTCAGCGTGGTTGGCAAAGATGATTTCAACCTCTGCACCCTCTTCTTCGATGAGATTCTTATAATACTCCACATAGTCCATGCCGGTAAAGGGATGCTTGGCATAGCCAAAGGCCTCACGGTACGCTGCAAGGGAGAGAACATCGGTATAGGGATTGATTCCGGAAGCATCCAGCATGTCCTCATCAAAGAGATGATTGCCCACTTCGTCGGAGGGATAGCTCATCATCAGAACAATCTTCTTTGCGCCTCTTGCAATGCCTCTGAGACAAATGGCAAAACGGTTCCGGCTCTGGATGGGAAAAATCAGACCGACGGTGCCGCCGCCAAACTTGGAGCGGATATCCGCAGCGATATCGTCGGTCGAGGCATAGTTGCCATCGGCGCGGGCGACAACTGCCTCCGTCACCGCAACTACATCCCGCGGATGCAACGTGAAGCCGTCTTCTTGGGCGGCAGCCAGCACAGACTCAGCGACGATTTTCACAATATCGTCACCCTGACGAATGATGGGAGCCTTAATTCCTCTTGCAATTGTTCCTGCCATGTTGAAACCTCCTGTATCGGATTGCCTGTCCGGCGATGCTCACACCCGGGAACATCGGCGGCAATAACCACATTTCAATATCTCATTTTAGCAAGGTTGGGCGCCTTTTGTCAATCCGTTTTGTAGATTGCCGTAACGCCAAAGGCACGGTGCGTGCATATAGTGAAATAGCAACTTCAAAGGAGTGATGTATATTGGCTGAGATAACCCTTTCCATGCTAATGCCTGGAGAAAACGGAAAGATTGCATCCATTTCATTGGAGGGTGGAATTCGGCGACGGCTCCAGGATCTTGGCTTTGTATCAGGCACACCAGTTTCTGCACTCTACGACGCGCCTTCAGGCTCTCCCAAGGCATTTGCTATCCGGGGCAGTGTGATTGCCCTTCGCCGTAGCGACTGTGCGCGCATTGGCGTGCTTATGTCGCATTCTCGTACGGATGAAAAAGACGAGTGAGCCCATCGTGGTTGCGCTGGTGGGAAATCCAAATGTGGGAAAGAGTACCATATTTAATGCACTCACCGGGCTTCATCAACACACAGGCAATTGGCCGGGAAAGACCGTGGAGGTCGCCCAGGGAACATATCGCTATAAAGGCAGAGAGTACGTGCTGGTGGATCTTCCGGGAACGTATTCTCTGCTCTCTCAGTCGGAGGAGGAGCGCATCGCCACGGAATTTCTGCTTTCGCGTAAAGCGGATTGCACCCTGATTTTGGGGGACGCCACGTGTTTGGCACGGAATCTCACATTGGCATTGCAGGTGATGCAGATGACAGACAATTGTGTTTTCTGCGTCAATTTGCTCGATGAGGCGGCGCGGCGGCATATTGCGATTGATCTGCGTGCGCTTTCAAACAGTTTGGGCATACCTGTAGTGGGAACAGCTGCCAGTCGTGGCGCCGGTCTGGACAATGTGAAGGAAGTCATCCGCAATATGGCAGACGGCTTTTTGGTATCCCATCCGCTGCGAGTACTGAAAGAAGGGGAAATCATTCACTCTGTTCCAGCAGAATGTGAGTCTGACCGCACTGCGGCGCAGTTCGTGCGTCGCGCGGAGGTGATTGCGGCAGCTGCGGTACATGGCGATGTAACGCCGAAAATCGGATGGCTTGACCGGCTCACCCTGGGCAGATGGAGTGGAAGAATCCTAATGGTGGCGCTACTGCTTCTCGTGTTTTGGCTTACCATGTTCGGCGCCAACATCCCGTCACAGTGGCTGGAGACTGTCTTTGGGAAGCTTGGTGCACTGCTTGCACGGAGTGCGCAGACACTTTCGCTTCCCAAGTGGCTCTCAGGTTTATTGTTGGATGGCGCCTACAATACAGCAGCACAAGTGGTATCCGTGATGCTGCCGCCCATGGCTATATTCTTTCCTCTCTTTTCCCTTTTAGAGGATCTGGGTTATCTGCCGCGAGCTGCATTCCTGATGGATCACAGTTTCTCTAGATGCGGCGGGTGCGGGAAGCAGGTGCTCACCATGACGATGGGATTTGGATGTAATGCCGCTGGCGTGACTGGGTGCAGAATCATTGCGTCTCCCAGAGAACGGATCATCGCCGTGGTTACCAACGCGCTGGTGCCCTGCAATGGACGATTTCCGGCCATGATGGTTCTCATCAGCCTGTTTTTTACCAACGATGCCCTCTTGGCGGCAGGAATCCTCACAGGATTCGTACTGCTCAGTGTGCTGATGACGGGAATTTCCTCCGCCTTTCTTTCCAAGACGCTTGTACGTGGGCAGCCATCCCATATGGTACTGGAAATTCCTCCCTTTCGACGTCCCAATGTGGTGCGTATTCTCCTGCGCTCTCTGGTAGATCGTACAGCCAAAGTCACAGCCCGTGCCCTGTTAGTGGCAGCACCGGCTGGGATGGCGATTTGGCTATTGCAGCATCTTGCGATCCAGGGTCAGCCTGTTTTGCATTTGGTGGCTGCCACCCTGGAGCCGGTGGGCAGCTTTTTGGGCATGAGCGGCGTGATTCTGGTGGCCTTTCTCCTTTCTTTTCCGGCCAATGAGCTGCTTCTTCCGATGATAGTCACACTTCTCAATGGTGCGGCGCAGCTGGCAGAAGAAGCGGGCAGCGGCCTGGCGGTTTTGCTTTTAGGCAACGGCTGGACATGGAAAACGGCACTGTGTACCATTCTCTTCCTTCTCTTTCACTGGCCATGCGCCACTACCTGTCTTACCATCCGAAAAGAGACCGGCTCCTGGCGCTGGACGCTGGTGGCCATGGCTGTGCCAACGGCCATCGGGATTGCGCTTTGCGCGCTGGTAGCACGAATATAGGAAATCCTGCCCACTATGTGGGCAGGATCGAGACTGTCAAAAAAACGTTGCTTTTTGACAAAGGGAATTGTCCCCCCAAAGGTTCTCGGTTTTCTTTGAAAAACTGTCGCACCTTTGGGGGGTGTAAAGTGCGATTTCCGATGCGCATGTCCCCGGCAATCGCGATTAAAATTCTATTTCGCCGCTGTGGCGGCGAAACTCTGCGAGGCTTATTTCTCGCTTTCGGAGGTTTTTCGGCACACTAAATCCTGCGTTACATATTCCAGTAAAAACGCCTGTGTGATTGGTATACCGTTCCATAGGTTCCGATGCGCAGCGGTAAAGAGATAGTTTGCACCTTGCATGCAGATTAAACCGGGAAACACCAAGGAGCCGGTGAGGAAAGATTTACAACACGATTTCCTGTGATTCGCCTTTGCTTTGTGCCGCCTGGGCAATCACTTTCTCATAGGGCGCCACCATGGCCTCGGTCATTTTTCCCTTGGCCTTCTTCTGAATGGCTGGTATGGACATCAGCGCGCCCACAAAGCGCATTTTCCAGATGGTGCGAGGCTTCTTCTGGGGAAAGTCGTAAATACCATTCTGCTTGTAGAACTTATGATCGGCCTTCATCAGTCCCTGCATGAGATAGATGAGATCCCGGAAGATTTTCATACCGCCGACGCCATAAAAATTGGCAGGCCGTCTCAGGTGGTGCTCCATGGCAAAGACCAGCTCCTTGGAGAGAGCAGTAAGCTCTGCCGCCGTGTTTCCCTCATTGGTGGCCACGCCGCAGAGATAATTTCCACCTACCTCGCTTCTTCCTTCCACCACCATTTGGAGGTTGGGCTCTTGGCTGTATGCGCCCTGGATGAGATAAGCAACAGGCGTCCCCTGGGTGACGGTGCGGTGACCGTTACAGAACTGTCGATCGTCGTAGCACTTCATGCTGGAGTGGGTGAAGTGGTCGGAGATGGTAAAGGCATAGACAATGGCGTCAGCCTTCTGGATATTTGTCCGAAGGAACTGATCAAACCCATCCCTGTGGACGCATTTCCCGGTAATTGCACATCCAAAGCACCCCAGGCACCCGCCGGAGAAGGGGAACTCCCGGATGTTGACCACACGGCTCTTTTTGGGAAGCACTGCCTGGAAATCCCGAATCATATTGGATAGCGCCTCGTCCTCTTGGGCACAGTTGGTGACGATTACCACATCTTCTTCTCCGGTCTTGGGCACTTCGGGTAGACAGCACTGATAAGGTGCTTCTCGCTGCCGCTGGACAGCTGGATGTGGTTTTAAGAAGATTCCATTGGCGCAGGAGAACATCAGCTGGTCAAAATACATCCGCGCTTCCTCCTGTCCCTTGGCGGAGAGCAAATCCTCCATATCGGCAGAGAGGCCGCGCACCACATGAAGCCCCAGATCCAGGCAGTTTTCCGCCACGTACCGGTGGGCGGTGACATCGTAGAAGTGCTTGGAGGTCGTGACTTGAGAGGCGATCTTCCCGCTGAGACTGATGCCGTCTGCCTGAATGAGTTCCATAAACCGGTGGAGCTGATAAGGCGCTAGAAAGGTGTAAACCGGATAGCAGAAGAGGAGAAGATCGGCCGCAGCCAATGCGCGCCGTGCCGGGGAAAAGTCTTGCTCCAATCGCTTGATCTGTTGCCCCGCATGGAGATAGGAAAAGCTGTGCTCAGGATGAAGCGCCGCGAGGTAACGGGCTGTCTGCAAAGTGGTGCTGTTTTTTCCCTTTGGGCTTCCATTGATAATGAGAATATTCATAGTTGCCTCCTATTGTCCGATTACACCAGTGAGAACAAAAATATTCTACCATTCGCCGTGCAATACGTCAATTCAATAAGTTTACATAAAAACATTTCTGGTGCAAATAGAATGGGCGATTTCTTTGAAAATTGGTGGAAGTGGACAAAATGGAGGAACATAGAATATCAGCGGAGGTGATTTCATGCTGACAGCTACAGTGTGGCTGATCTTTAGCAGTATGCTCTATACGCTTCGGTTGGACACGGGAAGCTCCTTTCCCAAGCCTTTGACCGCAGAAGAAGAGCGGTATTACTTAGAACTTTCATCCAAGGGTGACTTGCAGGCCAGAAATATACTCATTGAGCGTAACCTGCGCCTGGTTGCCCATATAATGAAAAAATACTATGCCCAAACCTCAGATCAAGAGGATCTCATTTCCATCGGCACCATTGGCCTCATCAAAGGCATTTCCTCCTTTGATCCCTCAAAGGGGGCGCGCCTTGCCACTTATGCCGCCCGGTGCGTAGAAAATGAAATCCTGATGCACTTTCGAAGCCAAAAAAAGACGGCCATGGATGTGTCGCTGTCAGAGTACATCGAAACAGGCAAGGACGGCAATGCCCTTTCGCTGATGGAGGTGGTACGGTCGGATGAGGATTTGTTTGACGATCTGAGCACGCGAGAGATGTACGAGAAGCTCCATCGCGCGCTGGACTCCTGCCTGAGCGATCGAGAGCGGAGCATTGTAGCCCTGCGCTACGGCCTGGGCGGCGGCCAGCCCTTGACGCAAAGGGAGATTGCAGCCAAGTGCGGCATCAGCCGGTCGTATGTATCCCACTGCCATTACTGTAATGAGGGCCCTGGAAGCCTTGAAAATACAGGGTTTTCGAGCATCACACTTAGCGGAGATCGCACCGCGCTTATTGTAAATTCATACTTTTAGGCATACGAGCGGCCATTTATCATATTTTAAGCATAGCAGCCAGAAGGCCCCATTTTCAATTCTGAACGAGGTTTCGCATGGCTGCAAACACGGTAAAATACGACCTGACATAGCTGCCGGGACCTCTCATGGGTTCCCTGGTTCGATACCTGAACCATCGATCCATCTCACATTTCATCGCTCATATGAGTTGTTACTATGAGGGATGCTCTGATACATGAAAGCATCAAATTGATATGAATGGCAATCATCAAGTCAGAATTATACTTCGACCCTTTAAGCCAGAAATCTGTATATTTATGAATTGAGCTTGCATAACACCCTGAGTTCAAAATATTCCATATAGACGTAAAATTCCGTCGGATTTAATCCGGCGGTTTTTTTATACCCAAAAATGAAAGGACGAATGACAAATGAAAGTAGAACATCACGTGACAATCCACAGCGGCTTGAATATCCATGCGCCGGTGTTTGCCGAGAGTATGGAGGAGGCGGAGCGGTTGGGGCGGGAATG
>CALXCW010000002.1 GCA_944386905.1 uncultured Oscillospiraceae bacterium | reverse complement strand
CGGTAACCCGCCGCCTCAGCGGAGAGTTCGGCCAGAATGCGTTCAATCTCTTTGCGCTCCTGGGCAAAGAGCTCCCGCAGATCGTTATTGGCATTGACAGCCTGCATGGGTTCGATGAAAAACGTATTGCCCGAAGCGGACACATCGTGTACCAGGCCGGGAATCGCCGACTTGCACTCGCTCTTTACCGGCACAACAAATCGATCGGAGCGGATGGTAATGATAGGTTCACGAAGATACTTGGCGTAAGTGGGCGAAGAGATAATCTTCTGCAGGGATTCGCGTACCGACGCGCTTTTGACGCGGATATGGCGGCGGATATTGGCCAGCTCGGGACTGGCAGCGTCGGCGATCTCCTCTTCGGAGAGTATGGCCCGCTCAATGCGATCCTCTAAGTATTTGTTCCCTACCAGCTGCAAAAAGTAGGGGTCAAGCACCGTAGCCACTGCGTCGGTCTCGGCATAGTTCTTTACCTGCCGAGCGCTGCGGAGAACTGCGGCGATCTTTAAAAGTTCTCCGGGGGAGAGTGTGCCGCCTCGCTCAGCCCGTGCCAAGGACGCGCTGACATCTTGAGCACCAGCCAGAGACGGAGAACCCTTGAGGCTGATGAGATGGCAGGCTGCGGAAGTCTCCTTTTGACGCAGGAGGATGTCCTCCCGGTCGTAGAGCGGCTCCAGCGCTTTGCAGCGGGCCTTGGCCTCTCTGCTGGCAGCTTGGGCGGCCAGCAGATCCAGCACCGCCGGAAGCTCTAGCTTTTCCATGGATTTATGCATCAATGTACACATAGTTTTATTTCCTTATATACTCAATATACTCATAATTGATCTTGTCCCCCGCACGGCCTCGGTCATACAGGGCGAACCCCCAGGGATTTGTAAAAATCCAACGTAAAAAATCCCCGCTCCAACTGGGTGAGCAGGTAGGTCTCAGCCACGTCGCTGAGCTCACGGCATGACTGCTCTCCCAACGAAAAGGAAAAGAGCCGCTTGGGCGGACAGGTAGCAAGATAGCGAAGCGCTGTGAGACTGCCGGGACTCAAGGGCAAGTGGAGCCCTTCCTCGCCCAGCTGACGGCAGGCGGCGCACTGCACCGTACCGCTGCGCACCAAAAAGCGATCCGGCTGCGTATTGCCGCAGACGGCGCAGCCATCGAGCAAGGGGGTGTAGCCCGAGATACAAGCGGCACGCATTTCAAAGGCTGCCTTGATCTTTTGCTGGGGTGGGTTTGGTCGACACAGGGCGCTCAAGGCATTCAAGGTAAGGGATAAGAGTGCCTCGTCGGGATCCTCCTCCCGGGAGAGCACCTCGGCCACCTGTGCAAAATAGGAGGCCAGGGCCAAAAGCTCAATGTCCTGCCTGAGAGGCAGGAACAGCTCTTGCGCCACGGCCTCATCCACCACAAAATTACCCCGGTTTTCAAAGAGAGTAAATTCCGAATAGGCCAGCAGCTGACAGCCGCTCTTGAGCGGGCTGCGGCGGCTGCGCACCCCTCGGGCGCGGAGCGTTACCTTGCCCCGCGCCCGGGTCAGCACAGTGAGAAGTTTATCAGAATCCCGGTACTCCGTCTCCCGCAGCACCAGCCCCAGGGTCTTGGTGTACATCGCCCTCGAGCTCCTTTCTGGCGTTTTGATAGCAAAGATAGGCGACAGGATCACCGCTGGCGAGAAATAATTCCCAAAAATACTGCTGTTTCATGGCGTTTCCTCCCATAGTGCATTTTCCTTAGCATTTGCGCGGGGGAAGCCGTCATACGTGATAATGATTGGAAGCGGCCTATTGATAGCCAAAGTTGCGAATCAAAAAGTCGCTGTCGCGCCAGTTTTCCTTTACCTTGACCCAAGTCTGCAAATAGACTTTCGTGCCCATGAAGCGCTCGCAGTCGGTGCGGGCCATGGTGGAGATTTTCTTGAGCATCGCGCCGTTTTTGCCGATGATAATGCCTTTGTGGCTGGCCTTTTCGCAGTAAATCGTAGCATCCAAGTCGATAATCCCATCGTCGCGCTCAGAAAAGCGAGTGACCTCCACCGCGGTTCCATGGGGAACCTCTCGATCCAGGCACCACAACAGTTTCTCGCGGATGATCTCCGCCATCACTTGCCGCTCCGGCTGATCGGTGACTGCATCCTCTGGGAAAAGATGGGGGCCGGGACGGGCGAATTTTTCCGCCTCCAGGAGCAGCGCCTCCAAGCCTTCTCCGGTCTTGGCGCTGATGGGCACCACGGCGGCAAAGCTATGCGCCTGGCTGTAGCAGGCGATCACAGCCAGAAGTTCCTCCTTCTCCACCGTGTCAATCTTGTTAATGACCAGCACCGCCGGCACACCGGAGGCTTTGAGCTGCTCCATCAGCGCCTCCTCCTGGGGGCCGATATTGGCAATGGGCTCCACCAGTAAAAAGGCTGCATCCACCGAAGCCACCGATTCCTCCACTACACCCACCATATAGTCGCCCAGCTTTGTTCTGGGCTTATGAAAACCCGGGGTATCCATGACCACAAACTGCGTCTCCCCGCGGGTAAAAATACCGCAGATACGGTTGCGGGTGGTCTGCGGCTTGTGGGAGACAATGGCGATTTTCTCTCCCACCAGGGCATTGGTCAGCGTGGACTTTCCCACGTTGGGGCGGCCCAAAATGGAAATCATTGCGGATTTTGTCATGGGTTCCTCCGTTATCTCGTCAAAAGAAGCTGGGCCATGATGGTTTCCTCCTGGCGGCGCATCTGGCGCTTCATGGGGCCTTCATCCAGGTGGTCGTAACCCAGCAGGTGGAGCACCGAGTGGACGGCCAAGTAGCCCAGTTCCCGCTTGATGCCGTGGCCAAACTCCTCTGCCTGGGTTAGCGCTCGCTCCAAAGAAATGGCCATATCCCCCAGGGGCACCCGACCCGTATCAGGATCAAGCAAATCCTGCACATCGTCAGGCAATTCCCCGGGCGTCAGGGTAAACATGGGGAAGGACAGCACGTCCGTGGCCTGGTCAATCTGCCGCTGGGCATTGTTGATGGCGCGAATACCGGCGTTGTCGGTGACCAGAACATTGATCTCACAGGGGAACGTCACCTGCTGCACTTGGAGCGCCGTGGTAATGCATCGGGTCAAATGGATGGACATACCCACGTTGGCCAGACGTTTTTTGTCAAACCGGATGTTAATTTTGTATTTCATGGCATTTTCCTCTTGAATTTATGTCCGCTGCCGCCCTGGGGCGGGAGCTTGGTCTTTTCGTACTGCTCATAGGCCGCCACGATCCGCTGCACCAGAGCGTGGCGCACCACGTCGTGAGCACTGAGGCGGCAGATGGCAATGTCCTCCACACCCTCAAGAACACGCATGGCGTCCTTGAGACCGCTGACCTTGTCCCGGGGCAAGTCGATCTGAGTAACGTCGCCGGTGATGACGATTTTAGATCCAAAGCCCAGGCGGGTGAGGAACATCTTCATCTGCTCACGCGTCGTATTTTGAGCCTCGTCGAGGATGATGAAGCTGTCGTCCAGGGTGCGGCCGCGCATATAGGCCAAGGGCGCCACTTCAATGTTGCCCCGCTCGAGATACTTATTGTAGGTCTCCGGGCCCAGCATGTCAAAGAGGGCATCGTAGAGCGGCCGAAGGTATGGATCCACTTTGTTCTGAAGATCGCCGGGCAGAAATCCCAGCCGCTCCCCTGCCTCCACCGCCGGACGGGTGAGGATGATACGGTTCACCGCCTTGGCCCGGAATGCCGCCACAGCTTCGGCCACAGCCAGATACGTCTTGCCTGTGCCAGCAGGGCCAACGCCCAGGGTGATGGTGTTCTTTTCTATGGCCCGGAGATACTTTTGTTGCCCCAAAGTTTTAGCCTTGATGGGCTTTCCCTTGGCGGTGACACACACCACATCCTGGGCCATGGAACCAATCTTGTCGTCGTTTCCACTTCTCACCAGATCAATGAGATAGCGCACCTTTTGCTCATCGATGGTCTCGCCCTTGGCAGCCAGGCCTAGCAGACCTTCGATGGCGCGGACGCCGCGGTCGGCATTTTCCTCCTCGCCCTGCACCTTGAGCTCCTCACCCCGGTTGACGATATGCACCTGGAAGGCATCTTCAATTCTGCGGATGTTTTCGTCCAGGGAGCCGAATACCTCAATCACTTGCTCCATCCGCTCTGCGTTCACGGTTCGTTCCATCATGGGTAAATTCCTCTTCGTTTAAGTGAAATTCCACTGACCTTGCGATCATCTCCCGGCACTCCAGCACCCAGGAAAGGCGATAGACGCCGCCGCTTTCCGTGAGCTCAAAGCGCGGCTCCAGGATTTCTCCCGCCACCAGAGAGGCAAGGGTCGTCGTCCTGGCATAGTCCTCCAGACACAGCTGGGCCTCCACCTCCGAGGTCTGAACCGGTGCTGTCTCATAGCAGGTGAAGGTCTCCACCACAAGACACACCGGCGTCTCCCATCCACCGGGAAGGGTCAGCGGTTTTCTCTCCACCATTTTATCACAGTCCGCCACCAAAATTCCACTGTTTCCGAAGATTTTTATGCGGTGCTTTCCCACCTCCAACCACAGGCATTGGAAGGATGCGCCGGTTGCTTGCTTTCGCTGGGTAAACTGGGGCATCACCGTTGTGCCCCGGTGCCAGGTTCTGGCATAGATCTCCGCCTCAGCATTCACCAGCGTATAGGTGCGCTCCAGATCCACCAGCCCTGAGACCAACCTCTGCCCTTCCACCACCGTGTCGCCTACCTCGCACAGCGCTTGACCCGCCAAGACCGACATCTCGGTGATCAAGCCGCTGTGGGTGGCCACCACATGGGAAAATGCCTTCTGATCTTCTGTCTTGGGCGTCTCGGGCCGTTCCCGCACCACCACTTCTGCCAAACAACCGCTCTGCACCACCGTAACCCACTGAAGCTCAGGCAAGATATTGAGCAAATGATCTTTGATCCACTGGGGCCGAATTTCGGGGCCGAAGGTACCAAATCCTACTCCTAAGTCTGAAAGCGCCCGAAGAATGGCGTCCTCTGGCACCGTCTCATTGCCGCTGACACGGTAAAAGAACACAAACTGGGGTAAAATCGCCGCCATGGCCAGGTTGAGCAGCAAAAATACCAACAGAACCGGACGGTGCAGCGCCCGTGCGCACAGCCGGGGCAGACCCTGCGGCGTTCCCCGCTCCACCGTGCACATCGCATCCGCGATGACCGCTTCCGCCGCCTGAACCACTCGACGCGGTACCTTTACTGACACCGTCAAGCGATCCCGCCAATCGATATCCCAGAAAGGAAGCCGCGCCTGGGTCAGACAATTGAGCGCCTGCACCGGATCTGCGCCGTGAATCACCAGCTCCACTTGCCCCAACAATCGCCCATACCACTCAGCCATGGTCATCCTCCTGGAGCTCCACTGCCCGCAATTGTCCTGCCACAGTGATCCGCTGGCGGTTCATCCGCCGAATGGTGAGATTCTCTCCCAGCACCGTCACCCTGCCTAGGGTGCTCTCCAGAGAGATCCTCTCCCGATCATATTCCACCAGCCCGCCGTGGGGCTCCATGCTGAACTCCCGAAAGCCGCACAGTTCCATAGTGGGAAGGCCTGCGGCGATGTCCGCCGGAAGCTCCATTTTTTCGGCCATGTCGGCCAGCAGTTCCCTTGCTTTCATGGTATGATACCCCCTTCTTGGAGATTCTTATGCGGCGTGGGAAAGGAATTGTCCCAAGGCGCATAGATTCTTGCGAGGTGAGATGATCATGGCTACCATAAAAACCGCGCTCGGCGCCGTGGGGCTTCTACTCTGCGCCGCGTCGCTGATCCTTCTCCCCGGCGCCGCCACACAGGCCGCTCGGGAGGCTCTGAACCTCTGCGCCGGAACGCTGCTGCCCAGCCTCTTCCCCTTCTTTGTCCTGACAGAGCTTTGGGTACGCCTGGGAATTGCCGGACGGATGAGCCGGGCGGCCAGTCGATGGGTGGGGCCTCTGTTCCGTCTGCCTGGAGCCGCGGCTCCTGCACTGTTGCTGGGAGCTGTTGGCGGCTATCCGGTCGGCGCTCAGGCTGTGTGTCGCCTATACCGCCAGGGCAGTCTCACCCTCGAGGAAGCCGAGGACGTTCTCTTCTTCTGCAACAACGCCGGCCCCGCCTTCTTAATCGGCGTGGTGGGCCGGGGTCTCTTCGGCAGCACCGCTGCAGGCCTTGCGCTGATGGTCATTCATCTCTGCGCCGCCCTGATACTCGGGATAATATTTCGTCCCACAGCCAAACCCGTCAGCCGCACATGGCAGGAAGCAGCTTCCCTTCCCCTACGCGACGCGCTGCCCGCCGCCGTCCGGGAAGCCGGCAAGTCCTTCTTCTCCGTGTGCCTGTTCGTAATCTTCTTCTCGGTGGTCACGTCGATTCTTGCCGCGCTGCTGCCGCCTGCTCTGCGCAATAGCGGCGGCTTCGCCCTGCTGAGCGGTGCGCTGGAGCTGGCAGGCGGCACCACGCGCCTCGCCGTTCTCCCCTGGCCGGCGGAGCTTTTGTTCGCCACTGCGGCGGGTTTACTGGGCTTCGGTGGACTGTGCGTGCAGATGCAGACGCTCTCTTTGCTCTCCCAGCAAGGTCTCACCGGCCGGCGTTTCCTCTCCGGGAAGCTCCTTCAAGCCCTGCTAAGCTTTGCGCTGGCTCTGGCTGCGGCGCCCCTCTTGCCCCTGGCCCAACCCTGTATGGCACCCTGTCGGGAGATTTATTTCTCCGTACTGCTGCTTCTGATGCTCTTGGCAATCGCATTGGGCCTTCCGGCATGGCGCTCTACAAAAATAACCACTGGAAATTCGGCGGAACATGGGCTATAATGGGGACAATGGAGGTGTATTCTATGCTGTTTCGCAAAAAGATCGACCGCCGCTGCGCCTACTGCGCCTTTGCAGGGAAAATCAGCGACGAGCAGATGATCTGCCAAAAGTGCGGCGTGGTGCCTTCCTCCCACCAGTGCCGCCGGTTTCGCTATGATCCCCTGAAGCGCGTCCCGGCTCGTCCAAAGGCCCAGGACTTTTCCAAATACGAAGAGAAAGACTATTCATTATAATTTACCTCCAAGCAGCGGCCAGCCCGCTGCTTTTTTTCCAAGGAAGTGATCCCATGGCAATTTCCGCAGCCATTGTTGACGACCGGGAGACTGATCGCCATGCCGTTCAAACGCTCTTGCAAGCATGGGCCCAGATGCGGGGGGAGGCGGTCACAATCCGCCTCTTCGCCTCAGCCGAGCAGTTTCTCTTTCATTATGAGAATTTCCCCTGCTACGATCTGCTGCTTCTGGATATCGAACTATCCCGTATGGACGGTGTGACCATGGCCAAGAAAATCCGGCATAAAAACGATCTCTTGGAGATTGTTTTTATCACCGGCTATGGCGACTACATCGCCGAGGGCTATGAAGTGGGAGCGCTTCATTATCTGGTAAAGCCCGTCCAGCAGGAGAAATTCTTTTCGGTTCTCGACCGTGCACGCGCTCGCCTTTTGCAAAGCGCCAAGTATCTGCCGCTGGAGTGGAGCAGTCAGCTCCTGCGGCTGCGGCTGGGAGAAATCCGCTATTTGGATGTAGTGCAAAACTACGTCACCGTTCACGCCGGTGAGGACTATCGTGTCAAGCGTCCTCTCAAGGAGTTTCTCCCCCAGCTGGACGAGCGTTTCTTTCCTGTGGGGCGCTCACTGATTGTCAACCTCTTTTGCATCCGGCGGGTAACCAAGCAGGAAATCTTACTTTCCGACGGCACCGCCTTGCCCTTGCCGCGAGGTGCCTATGATCAACTCAATCGCGCCATTATTGAGAGGACATAACGCCATGGGTTTTCTTTCGAAGTATATCGACAAGCGAATCGCAGCCTATCAGCGGGAGCTCATCGAAACCCATTTTGCCGAGGTTGAGACCATGTACAAGCAGATCCGCGGCTGGCGGCACGACTATAAAAGCCACATCCAAGCCATGAAAGTCTATGCTGCGGAGGGAAATCTACAGGCCATCCAGGACTATCTCGACCTGCTGGATACCGACCTCAGCACGGTGGACACCGCAGTCAAAACAGGAAACCCCATGGCCGACGCCATCTTGAATTCCAAGCTCTCACTCTGTAAGTCCCGGGAGATTCCGGTACTGGCCGACGCTCACATCCCAGTAAAGCTCACCATGTCGGAGTTGGATCTATGCTGCATTCTCGGCAACCTCTTCGACAACGCCATCGAGGCAAATATGCAGCTTCCGAAAGGGCAGCGGCTTATTCGTGTGTATATGGATATGAAGGGCACCCAACTCTACATCTCTTTTACCAACTTTACCGCAGCGAAAAAGCAGGAAAAGTTCGGGCGGAGTTTTCGCTCCACCAAGGGCGAGGGCCACGGCTTCGGCCTCACCCGCATTGACGCTATCCTCGACCGGCTGGATGGGTACGTGAGCCGCAATTCCGAGGACGGCGCATTTACCACGGAGATTTTGATTCCCCAGGTGTAAGTCCCTAAACAGTTCGTCCCCCGGATGGCGCAATTCGTCCCCGAAACGCGCCACTGGGGATTTTTTCTGCTATGCTGGACTTGGAGGTGAGACGATGCACGAAAAACCCAAATACAATCTCTGGCAGAACTCAGGCTACATGGTCACGCTCGCCTGGCGGCATTGTAAAAGCGTGCTGGCCATAAGCGTCGTTCTGGCTGTGGCCACAGCGGGTGAGACGGTCGTACAGCTTCTGATTGCGCCGGGGATTTTGCAACAGTTGGAGCGCGGGGCATCCCTTCCCCAGCTTCTCGGCGCCATCGCCATCTTTACCGGGGCGCTGATTCTCTTTGCCGCTGCCAAAGAATACTTGGATCTCAACAAGCTCTTTGGACGGGTCACAGTGCGGATCAAGCTCATCGAGGCCATTGCCGAGAAAATGGCGCAGACGTCCTACGAAAATCTTCTGGACACCACCTTTTTACAGCGCAAGGAGCGCGCCTCCAGCGCCTGCGAAGACAACCAGTCTCCCGCAGAAAACATCTGGTTCACCTGGACAAACATTCTGGCCAATCTGCTGGGATTTGCCGTGTATCTGGCGCTGCTTTCCCCCCTCTCTCCCCTTCTCCTTTTTGTGATCATCGCCACCACCGTGGCAGGGTATTACGTGAGCCGCCACATCAATCAGTGGGGCTACCACCACCGAGAGGAAGAGGCTGCCTACACCGCGCAAATGCGCTATGTGAATAAAACCGTCACTTCCCGCACCTTTGCCAAAGACATCCGCATCTTCGGCCTAACACCGTGGCTCCAGGAGGTCTGGCAAAAGAGCTTTCGGCTCTATGAAGGCTTTCTCTCCCGGCGAGAGCGACACCATTTCCTGATGAATCTATCGGACTTTCTACTCTCGCTGCTGCGAAACGGCATCGCCTACGGCTACCTTCTTCACCTCACGCTGACGGAAAACCTCAGTGCATCCACATTCCTGCTCTATTTCACCGCAGCCAGTGGCTTTACTCAGTGGATCACGGGCATTCTTGAACAATTTACCCAGTTGAGCAAGGAAAGCCTGGAGATCTCCGTGGTACGGGAGTTTCTCGAATGGCCCGAGCGATTTTGCCTCATCGGCGGCGAACCCATCCCCGACGCCACAAACGGAACCTATACACTCCAGCTGGAGCACGTCTCCTACCGCTATCCCGGTGCGACAGAGGCCACCATCCACGATCTCAGTCTCATCCTCCACCGGGGAGAAAAGCTGGCCGTGGTGGGATTAAACGGCGCGGGCAAGACCACGCTGGTAAAACTATTGTGCGGTTTTCTCGATCCTACCGAGGGGACAATCCGTCTCAACGGCATAGACATCCGAAACTTCAACCGCCGGGCATACTACCGTCTCTTTTCAGCAGTGTTCCAGGAGTTTTCTCTGTTGGAAGCGACGGTCGCAGAAAACGTCGCCCAGCGTGTAACTGGCATTGATGAGGCCAAAGTCTGGCAGTGCCTCCAAGACGCAGGGCTCTCTGAGGTGGTGCGCGCACTGCCCCATGGACTGCAGACCCACCTGGGTCGCTCCATCTACGACGACGGCACCGAGCTCTCCGGCGGTCAAACCCAGCGATTGATGCTGTCAAGGGCCCTCTACCGCGACGGCGCCGTGCTGGTGCTGGATGAACCTACCGCCGCGCTCGACCCCATCACCGAGCGGGAAATATATTTGCAGTACAGCGATATGACTCGGGGAAAGACTTCCCTGTTTATCTCCCACCGGCTGGCCTCCACCCGGTTCTGCGACCGCATTGTTCTGCTGGAAAATGGGCGCATCGCCGAGGTGGGAAGCCATGAGGCTCTACTCCAACAGGGCGGCCTTTACGCCAAGCTCTTTTCCGTGCAGCGGCGATACTACGAGAAAGGGGATGCAATGCATGCAGCAGAATCAGCTCACCAAACGCCAGGCATGGCATAACACCTGGCGCGCCATGAGAATCTGGCGGAAACTCCGCCCCGGACTGATTGTTTCCACCGCGCTCATGTCTCTCGTCAAGGAAATCGAGCGCTACGCTGCCATCTACTTTGCCGCGCGGCTGCTGGGCGAGCTGGCCGGAAATCGCAACGGGCAGCAGATTCTCTTTTGGGCTGTGCTGGCGCTGGGAAGCGCAGGCATGCTTTCCTTGCTGGGCGGGCTGCTTACCCGGTGGAAGAACTACCACCAAAGCGCTGCCGAGCGCTGCGTCAGCCGTATATTTATGGACAAAATGCTCTCCATGGATTTCGCCGTCATCGACCGGCAGGCTGTCTATGATCTCTACACCCAAATTCGGCAAAATGACACATTCATGGGATTCGGCCTCACCTTTACCTTGCTCCTGTTGGAGCCCATGCTCACGGCTATTTTCCGTATCTTTGGCGGCATTGGCCTCTCGGTCAGTTTGTTTCTCTATCCCGTTCCGTCCGGCAGCCCTCTGACGTTTCTCAACCATCCCCTGACAGCGGCGCTGATGCTGGCGCTACTCTTCACCATCGCCGTGTTCTCCTCTCTCTCCGGTGCCAAGTCCACGGCCTACTGGGCGGAACATGCCTCGGACGGTACGCTGGGAAATCGGATTTTCAGCTTTTTCTGCAGCATGACCGATGACCGCAGCCGAGCGCCCGATATCCGCATCTACGGTCAACAGGAAAATGTGCTGTCGGTCAATCTCTGCATGCAAAATCTCTTCGGCCCCGGCTCCTCTCTGGCCAAAGTGGCCAAAGGTATCATGGGCGGGCTCCTCGCACTCTCCCGTGGGCTCATGATGTTGACCACCGGCGTCATCTATCTCTTCGTCTGCCTCAAGGCCTGGGGCGGCGCCTTCGGTGTGGGTGAGGTAAGCCAGTATGTGGGCGCCATCGCCAACCTTTTTCTGGGAATTACCGGCATTTTTAGTTATCTGGGGCAGTTGAACAACAATGCCTCCTTTTTAGGTAAGGTCTATTCCCTGCTGGATCTGCCCAATGAGATGTACCAGGGCAGCCTCACCACGGAAAAGCGGGCAGACCGGAAGTATGAAATCGAGTTCCGAGATGTATCCTTCCGCTATCCTGGAAGCGACACCTGGGCCCTTTCCCATGTGAACCTCCGATTTCAAGTGGGCAGCCGCCTGGCCGTGGTGGGCAAAAACGGCTCGGGCAAGACCACCTTTATCAAGCTCCTCTGTCGGCTCTACGACCCGACCGTGGGAGAAATTCGCCTCAACGGGATCGATATCCGCAAGTATCGCTACGAAGATTATCTCGCACTTTTCTCTGTGGTGTTCCAGGATTTCAAGCTCCTGGCACTGCCCCTGGGGGAAAACGTGGCGGCTGCTGAGACCTACGAAGCCGCCCGCGTCACTGCATGCCTTCAGAAAGCAGGCTTTGGGCAGCGGCTCACGGAGCTGCCCCAGGGACTAGAAACATACCTCTATAAGGAGCTAAAAAAAGACGGCGTGGACGTCTCCGGCGGTGAAGCCCAGAAAATTGCCCTGGCACGGGCGCTTTACCGCGATGCCCCTTTCATCATCCTGGATGAGCCTACGGCAGCCCTCGACCCCTTGGCAGAGGCGCAGGTCTATGAGAGCTTCAACGCGATTTTGGAGGACAAGACGGCCGTATATATCTCCCACCGTCTCTCCTCATGCAAATTCTGCGATGAGATCGCCGTGTTCGACCAGGGCAAAGTGGTACAGGAGGGCACCCATGCCTCCCTAATGGCCGAGGAAAAGGGGCTCTATCACACCCTTTTCACCGCCCAGGCGCAGTACTATGTCGCTTCTCAAAAAGAGCCCAAATGAAAGAAAATCCTGCTGGTTCTTCTCCGGCGGGATTTTTTTGCCATCAGGAAGGAACTATGCTACAATTGATAAAAACAGAGTTTGGAGGGAAGTTCGTGAAGATGACATATCCGGCTTTTTTAAAAAAGCAGATTGATCTAGCGCCCCTTGGCGTGGAACAGCGCACCGACGCCTATCCCTATTTCTGCACGCCCAAGGGGGCCAAGATCTTCGGCTGGGCAGGGGTGGACGGCATTCATTTCTGCTTCATCCGGGGGTTTGGAGAGATGGTCTTTGCCGTCAGCCCCATGAACACCTCTCCCAATTTCGTGCATCCCCTTTCTTACACTTTCGACGACTTTCTTCGGCTCCTTCTGGCCTGCGGCGACAGCGCGCCGCTGGAACAGGCCTGGCAGTGGGACAAAGCACAATTTTCTGCCTTTCTCGCGGACAATCTGCCAACGGAGGAGTCGAAAATCGTGCTCAAGCAAATCGGCGCGCAGACCGGCCTCACCCCCATGGAACAGCCATGGGAGTACCTAAAGGATGTACAAGCCGCCTTCGACTACTCCAAAGTCAAATACACCGAGGACTACTACGACCCGGACATGAATCCCGACGCGCCGCAAATAGAGCCTGAATGGAAGGTCACCTTTGACGGCGGCTTCTTCCATCACCGCCGCGGCCGCCGCGCCGGAAGAGAAATCTCAATCTGCAGGACGTTTCCCTGGGCGGAACGGACTTGGTATATCCCTGCGTTGTATATCTGCGGGAAGGGGCTGGTGGTGGATTTCTGCATGCGGGCAGATCCATCTGCACTCCTGGCCTTTCAGGGAAAATGGAATTTGCGCATCGAAAGCGAAGCGCATCGTTCCTTCACGCGGGAGGAGCGGATGCAGATGGAAGCCGAAAACCCTCTGCAATTTTCCTTTCGCCCCACCTTGCATCTCAACGGAAAGGATCTTCGCATGAAACGCGGCTGCGGTACCTCCTATAACCCCTGCGTGCCAGAGGGGTACATGCTAGAGTGTGAAGGGGCGTGGGCGGCGAAGCACTATCAGCTCGATCCGAACTATGGCTGGATGATCTGGCGCTTCTGCTTCCCCTATGTAACCAAACGCAGGCCGGACATTCGCACCCTCTCCCTCACCCTTTCCCAGGAGGCCGTGGCGCGTCCCGGAAAGCACTTCCAGGTGAGAAGCCCTGGAGACACAGTGGTTTTTTCCTATGGCGGCAAAGAATACTGCTTGACTTTACAAGAATATGCGCCGCAGGTGATGGACTGGAGCAAAATGCCCAGGAAAAACGCCGTCTATCCCAGCCACTATATGGCTATGACCTACACACTCTCGCCGGAACTGCCCGACGGTGTGCTGGAAGTCTCCGATTGCGTCGAAAGCGATCAACCAAAAAGGGAGCCGCCCGCCCCAGGGCAGCCGGTGGCCACCTCGGTGGCCGTCATCGGGATCATCCGTGGCGCAGATGGCCCCACCTCCATGATCCTCGGGCAAAAAAGACCTGGGAAGCTCCACGCCGCTTGCTCGGCACTGCACTTTTCTCCTGCAAAATCGGTAGAATGGCGCATGGTATTCCATGAGACGCAATTTGCCGATTTTACCGTGGATTTGCTGCCGTAATGGCGAATTCTCAGATTCTGAGAGACATTCTAAGTCCGCTGGATGGTTTTCTCTCCGTCGGAACTGTAGAATGAAGGCAAGCTACAGCAGCGAAAGGAGAAACTACTATGGAAAAGAAAACCATTGGCGCCTTGATCGCCGCATTGCGCAAGGCGAACGGTATGACCCAGCGGGATCTGGCCGACCGGCTGCACGTTTCTGACAAGACTGTCAGCCGGTGGGAACGCGATGAAGGCACTCCGGACTTGGCTTTAATCCCAGTGATTGCGGAGATCTTCTGTGTGAGCTGCGACGAACTGCTGCGTGGAGAACGAAAACCTCCGGAGGATCGATCTGCCCCGGAGGGAGAGAATGCCACCGCCAAGGGCGAAAAGCAGCGGCAGTGGCTCCTAAAATCCACCTTGTCCAGCTATCAGACGCAGTGTTACTACACCATGTTGCTATCTGCCATCGGTCTGATTTGCGCGCTCATATGTAATCTCGCCTTTCTCAAGGCGGTACTGGGCTTTCTATTGGGCGCGATTTTCTTCCTATCAAGTATCATCTTCCTATTGATTATGAAAAACCAGGCTTTTCTCAGCGTGGAGGACGCTGGTCTGGATGCGCAAAGTCTTTCGGCTTTCCACCGGCGCGTTTTGAAGCTATCGGAACAATCCATCGCCTTGACCGTCGGGCTGACGGGATTTACCTTTCCCATGCTCCTGGTGGATGCACATGTGGGGCTGGGCATGACGGGATTACTGATCTACGGTGCCACCAGCGCTGCGGCCTTCCTGGTGGCCTATGCCGTGATCTGCTATTTTGTAAACGCATCCCTTCTCAAACGCGGTCTCTACATCCTCAACGATGCAGAAACTGCGGTCTACCGCCACAACCACAGTTTGAAGCGGATCTTGGCAATCATCCTGGTCGTACTTCTGGCCGTCACGTGTCTCACCCATATGGCGGCAACGGAAATTTGGGGGCCTTATTCCATCATGGACGGCACCACCTTCGATGACTACGAGAGTTTTATCACCTTCATGGAGCAGGATATCCCAAATTCTCAAAGCCCAGATACCCAAATCAAAGAAATCTACTTCGATGAAAATGGGAACGAAATCTCTCAAGACGAGGCACTGATCGCAACACTGGAGGATCAACACGGAAAGGTCGTCTGTAGCTATATCGATCGAAACAAGAGCGTCATTTCCATTCGATATGTACCCCAGGAGGGGACGATCTTGCCCATCACCGTATGCACGCAGCAGGATCTCATCGAGGCGCAGAATAAGGTTGCCATTCGTAATCTTGCCTTTGGCGCGACATACTGTCTGGAAGTAGTCGTCATACTGCTCCTTTACGTCAAAAAACGTAAGAAGTACGTTTCTCCGTAAAAAAGCAAAAGAGACCCCCGCCCCTGCGAAACGGTAAATCTCGCAGGGGCGGGGAAATTGATTCGACCTTTCATTTCAGAACAGGCTTTGGATCCACCCCACCAGGTTGTACTGGGCAAAGACGGGACTTGCCACCAGTGAGACCGTAGACATGATTTTTATGAAGATATCCAGACAAGGGCCAACGGTATCTTTGAGCGGATCGCCCACGGTATCGCCAACCACAGCTGCGCTGTGGGTGGCGGTACCCTTTCCGGCACCCGGTACGCCGCCTGCTTCGATAAACTTTTTACCGTTATCCCACGCACCGCCCGCATTACCGCAGAAAATCGCAATCATAATTGCCGCCAGGGTGGAGCCGATGATGAGCCCTCCTACAAAGCTGGGGCCGAAGAGGAAGCCTGTGGCCACCGGCACCACAATGGCAAGAAGGGACGGCGCCTTCATCTCGTCTATAGCACCCTTGTAGGAGATGGAGATGCAGGTCTTATAGTCCGGCTTGGCCTTACCCTCCAAAATTCCGGGAATCTCCCGGAACTGGCGGCGCACTTCGTCCACCATCTTCCGCGCAGCCTTGGCCACCGCCTCAATGAGCATGCCCGAGAACAAAAACGGCAGCGCACCGCCGGCAATGGCACCGGCCAGCACCATGGGCTCCATCAGGTTGAGGATCAGATCGGTACCCACTTCGTTAAAGGAGTAGAGATAGGAAATCATCAGCGCCAGAGCGGCCAGCGCACCGGAGCCGATGGCAAACCCCTTGCCAATGGCGGCGGTGGTGTTGCCCACGGAGTCCAGCGTGTCCGTAATCTTGCGCACCTCAGGATCCAGCTCGCTCATTTCCGCAATACCGCCGGCGTTGTCGGAGATGGGGCCGTAAGTGTCCACCGACACGGTGGCCGTGACGAAGGAGAGCATACCCATGGCCGCCATGGAAACGCCGTACATGCCCGACACGGCATAGGACGTGACGATACCTGCGCCCAGCACCACACATGGCGCCATACACGAACGCATGCCCAGGGCGAGTCCCTGGGTGATGGTCAGCGCGGAGCCCTCGGTGGCGGCATTGGCCAAGAGACGGGTGGGACGGTAGTCCGCCGACGTATAGTATTCCGCCAGCATGCCAATGACCACACCGGCTACCACGCCGATGGCCGCCGCTATCCAAGGTGAAAGGCTCCCCGCAGCAAAGCCCAGCGACGCCTTCAAAATCGCTGCATCCTCATCGCGGAACAAAAACCAGGCAGCCGCAAAACCCAAAACGATGGTCAGCAATGCCGCCACATAGGTTGCGCCGTTGAGCTCCAGTCGAGGATTTTCCGAGAGATGGCGCTTGGCCAGGAGCCAGCCGATGCCAATACAGCAGGCAATCAGCCCCAGGGAGACAAAAATCAGCGGGAAGAGAATGCACTTTTGCAAAATTGTCTCCGTCATGCCGGTACCCCAAGCGCCGGACTGCAGAAACATATGATAGGCCAGGATGATACCCGAGGAGATGGCACCCACATAGCTCTCCAAAAGATCAGAGCCCAAGCCAGCCACATCGCCTACGTTGTCGCCCACATTGTCGGCAATGGTGGCCGGGTTGCGGGGATCATCCTCGGGAATGTTCGCCTCAGTCTTGCCAACCAGGTCGGCGCCCATGTCTGCAGCCTTGGTGTAGATGCCGCCGCCGACGCGGTTGAACATGGCAACGATGGAGCAGCCCAGGGCATAGCCAGAGAGGGTCATGGTAAAGGGGATAAAGCTGAGCCCCAAATAGTTTACATAACTTGCTTCCGTGACATAGAGCTGCCCCAACCCCAGACCGAAGATCAGATAAACCAAGAAGAGGCCCAAGAGCGCAAAGCCACCCACGCAAAGGCCCATCACCGAACCGCCTTGGAAGGCGACCTTGAGCGTTTTTCCGATGTCGTGGCTCTCCCGGGCACGGTTGGAAACGCGGACATTGGCATAGGTGGCTATTTTCATACCCACGAAGCCGGCGCAGCCGGACATTACCGCGCCGATGATCAGCGCAACCCCCGCCTGCCACATGGTGACCACTGCGAGAATCAGCGCCACAATCGTAATCACCACCAGCAGCACCGTATACTCATAGGAGATAAAAGCATTGGCGCCCACGCGGATGGCAGCAGCAATCTCCTGCATCTTCTCAGTGCCCTCTGGCAGCTTTTTCACAAGGCAAAAGTTAAACGCCGCAAAGGCCAGGGCCAATCCGGCTGCAAACACAACCAGTACAATCATCAGCTGCATATACGATACCTCCATTTCGCTCCAGCATGTCGAACCTGCCTAAAAGGTGAATCCTGCGGCGGCGCCCCCTCCGTCCAGCTTTGCTGCGCGGCAATGGGGAACAGGCGTCCAATATGGTTGGTGCTATGGTGGATCCTCCAGCCGGTGGCCGAAATTGCCGCTGCCTTCCATCCCTCCCATCGAGACCGGCACTGCATTGATTTTATGTCCCATTTATTGTACAATGTTTCTGTTATACTGGTAATATCCTCCCTAAGCGGGAAAGGAGGCACAACCATGGCGCGCTCTGAACTCCAAAAGTTGAAGCTGCTCTACCTCAAAGATCTCCTGGAACAGCAGACCGATGAGCAGCATCCGCTCACTGTGCAGAAAATTCTCGACTATCTTCAAAACCTGGGAATCCAAGCGGAGAGGAAAGCCATCTATAATGATATTGCCTGCCTCCAGGCCTTCGGCATGGATATCCTCCATCTCCGGGGAAAAAACGGCGGGTATTACCTGGCTTCCCGGGAATTTGAACTCCCGGAGTTGAAGCTTTTGGTGGACGCGGTGCAGTCGTCGAAGTTCCTCACCACCAAAAAGTCCCTGGAGCTTATTGCCAAACTGGGTCGGATGACCAGCCGCCACCTGGCTGTCAGTCTGACACAGCCGGTCATGGTCACCGGCCGCGTCAAAACCATGGTTGAGAGCATTTACTATCTGGTTGACCAGCTCCAGGAGGCCATCTCCCAAAACAGTCGCATCACCTTCCGCTACTTTGAGTGGGGCTTAGATGGGCAGCGCCACTTTCGCGAAGGCCGCTATGAAGCAAGTCCCTACGCCCTTGTGTGGGACAACGAAAACTACTATCTTGTTGCCCACTCTCCCCGCCACGGTATTACCCATTACCGTGTGGACAAGATGGCCGACATCTGCGCCACCGGTAAGCCCCGGATCATCACCGACGAAGCAAAAAAGCTCTCCCCCGCAGCCTATGGCCGCAATGTCTTTTCCATGTTTGGCGGCACCACCGTCCCGGTACGCATGCGCTTTCACCGGCGGTTGGCAGGTGTGGTGCTCGACCGCTTCGGCATGGACACCATGCTTATCCCCGACGGGCCGGAGCACTTCATCTTCTCCATGGATATCGCCGTCTCACCGCCCTTTTTTGCTTGGCTGGCAGGTTTCGGCGATCAGGCCAGGATACTTTCGCCGGAGTGGGTCATTGACCAATACATTCTCCTTTGTCAACCTGCCATCGACCAGTATCGTCACGGCAAAAGCGATCCTAGTGATGTTTGAGCTTGTGCTTCTTTCCCTTATCGTCCACCAGATAGGTATTTTCCAGCTGGGCAGTGAGGCTGGCTTTTACAGCGGCTACATATTCCTGTCTCAGCTGTGCTTGTTCCGCTTTCTCTTCCTCGGTCAGGCCCTCGGCCTTGGATTTCCGGGCCAGAGCGTTGATCCGGTCGATTTTCCTCTGTTCCATCGCGGTTCCTTTCATCAAAGATATTTTTCCAGCGTGATGCTGATGCGATCTTTCCTGGTACGGCCGTTGACGGCCCGCAGCACCAGCTTGCCCAATCCACGGGCAGAGATCTTGCTTCCCTCCTGCACAATCTTGTCGCCCTTGAGACAGGGAAGTCCATCCACCGATACCTTCCCAGCTGCGATGAGCTCCGCGGCCTTGCCACGAGCCATGCCGAAGCCGGCGCCCACCAATGCGTCCAACCGCAGCGAGGCCACCGTATCGCGCAGCTCTTTGACCGTATAGTTGGGCCCCGCCACCGCCTCCAGAGGGATCTCCGCCAGGGAAAGCCGTGTGCGTCCTGCACTGGTGAGATTGTCCAACACATAGGGTAAGATCTCCCGCGTCACCAGGAAGTCGCAGCTGCCCCGGCTGACGTAGATATCTCCCACCGTCTCGCGCTTGATGCCCGCGCCCATCAGGCTTCCCAGGAAGTCCCTGTGCGTAAGGGCATCTTTTTCATAGAACGAAGCGCGAACCGCAGCCACCGGCCCTTCAGGCCCGGCAAGCCAAGTCTCGTCGAGATATTCCGGCAAATAGCAGGCCATCGCCCGCTCCGCCTCTCTGTGGCCGCCAAAAAAGACCAATTCGAGCTCCGGTAAAAGCTGCCGGAGCAGTTCCTGCTCCCGGGGAGAGAGGAAACAGGTGATTCCCGGCATAGCGCGCTGCTCGGCCGTGGTAAGCTTGTCATAAAGCCGGGCAAAGAGGATGCGATCCTCTGCGCTCTCCGCTACCCGGTCAATTTTCAATCGTTTCTCCATGGAATTATCGTATCATATTTTCTGAAAAAAGCAAAGGCTCTTGTTTCAGGGCAGCAGCTATATTATACTGATACAGACATCCCCTCGCGGAAGTTCGGAAGGAGAAGCCCATGAAGATCCTGGTCATCGGCGGCGGCGCCAGCGGCATGGTCGCCGCCCTCACTGCTGCGCAAGATCCCCGCAATCAAGTCACGCTTTTGGAGCGCCAGTCCCGGGTGGGACGCAAGCTTTTGGCCACCGGCAACGGCAGGTGCAATCTTTCTAACCGCAAAATATCCACAGCGCACTACCACGGCTGTACAGACACTTTTCTCCTTCCGGCGCTGACGGCTTTCCCGGTGGAGGATACTCTGGCCTTTTTTGAAACGCTTGGTCTGCTCACTGTGACCGAGGCCTCCGGTCGGGTCTACCCCTTCTCCGATCAGGCCAACAGCGTATTGGATGTGCTGCGCTTTTCTCTGGAGCGTTCCGGCATCACGGTGGTCTGCGGCAGCGAAGTGACCAGTCTTGCAAAAAAGGCCCGGGGCTACAGTGCCAAGACCGCCGCCGGTTCTTCTTATTATGGTGACAAGGTGATCCTCGCCTGCGGCGGCCAGGCCGGCGGCAAGCTGGGTGGAACCGATCTTGGCTATCGGCTTCTCAAATCCCTGGGCCATCGCATCACAGATCTCTCTCCCTCGCTGGTACAGGTGCGTACCGACACGGCAGCCATTCGGGGTCTCAAGGGTGTCCGGGCCGATGCGGGACTCGTACTCAAAGAAAACGGCGCCACTGTGGCCGTGGGCGGCGGCGAGGTGCAGTTCACCGACTTCGGCATCAGCGGCCCGGCGGTCTTTGACCTCTCCCGGGCCATCCGGTCAGGCCAGACGCTGCTTCTGGATCTGCTGCGGCCCTGGGACGAAGCAGCACTACTGGACTTTTGGCGTCGCCGTCGCGAAGCTTTTCCCTCCCTTCTCACGGAGGACTTTCTCACCGGCGCCCTCCACAACCGACTGGGGCAAGCTGTACTGCGCGCCGCAGGGCTCCCGCACGGTCGCCGGATTGAGAGCCTCAACGACGATGAATTGTCGCGCTTGACCCGCGTAGCCAAACATTTTCCATTGACTGTGTTGGGCACCATGGGCTTTGATCAGGCCCAGGTCACCGCCGGCGGTGCCGACACATCCCAATTTCGCGCCGATACCCTGGAAAGCCGCCTCTGTCCCGGCCTCTTTGCCTGCGGCGAGGTGCTGGATGTGGACGGCGACTGCGGCGGCTACAATCTACAGTGGGCCTGGAGCTCCGGCCGTTTGGCCGGGTATCTGGGTCAGAAGGAGAAACCATGATCCGAATTCGCGATCTCACCCTCCGTCCCGGGGAGAGCCAGAGTCGCCTGGCCGATCTGTGCGCAAGAGTCCTCAGGGTGGCTCCGGAGGAAATTTCCTATCTTGTCATCAAAAAGCGTTCCCTTGACGCGCGAAAAAAGCAGGACATCCGTTGGAACTACACCGTGGATGTATCTGTGCGCCATGGCGCAGAAAAGCTGGTACGGCGACTGAAAAATTCCAAGATTACCATGGCGGAGGACTATGTCTACACCATTCCCCAGTGCGTCCCGACGCCCGAGCGGCCTGTGGTAGTGGGCTTCGGGCCAGGGGGCATGTTCGCCGCTCTGGTGCTAGCCGAGGCCGGTTTGCGGCCCATTGTCCTGGAGCGAGGCT
This sequence comes from uncultured Oscillospiraceae bacterium, assembly GCA_944386905.1. GTDB lineage: Bacteria > Bacillota > Clostridia > Oscillospirales > Oscillospiraceae > Avoscillospira. The sequence goes on along the minus strand of CALXCW010000002.1, from coordinate 32,130 downwards.
TCGACGCAGCCACGCGCCACCGGCTGGTGGAAACCTTTTGGCAGAGCGGAGCGCTGGATCCCATGTGCAACGTCCAGTTCGGCGAAGGCGGCGCCGGCACCTTCTCCGACGGCAAGCTCAACACAGGCACAAAGAATGAGCGCTGTCAGTGGGTGCTGGAACAGTTCGTTGCTGCGGGGGCCAACCCCGAAATCCTTTACGATGCCAAGCCCCATGTGGGGACAGACATCCTTTTGACCGTCGTCCAAGCGATCCGTCAGCGCATCCTCGATCTGGGCGGTGAAGTTCGCTTCGGCCATCAGATGACCGAGCTCTGTCTGAAAGCTGGGGCCGTCATTGGACTCCAGATACTCTGCAACGGTAAAATTTCCCCTCTCCCCTGTTCTCAGGTGATACTGGCCATCGGCCACAGCGCCCGCGATACCTTTGAGGCTCTGCTTGCCCAGGGCGTACCCATGGAGCCCAAACCCTTCTCCATGGGCGTGCGAGTGGAACACCCCCAGGCTCTCATCGACCGCAGCCAATACGGTTCCCTTGCCGAAACCGGTTTGCTGCCGCCTGCGGATTACAAGCTGAACGTCCATCTGGACGACGGCACCTCCGCATATACCTTTTGTATGTGCCCGGGCGGTGCGGTGGTCGCCGCTGCGTCAGAAGCCGGCGGCGTGGTGACCAACGGTATGAGCAACGCTGCCCGCGACGGCGCCAATGCCAATGCGGCCCTGTTGGTCACCCTCCAACCCGAGGACTTTCCCGACCGCTCCACCCTGGGCGGCATGTACTGGCAGCGACAGCTGGAGCAGCAGGCATTTGCCGCCGGCGGCGGAAATTACCACGCGCCGGCCCAGCGGATGGAGGACTTTCTGGCCCGACGGCCTTCCACCGCTCTGGGCACCGTCGTGCCCTCTTACCGCCCCGGCGTAACGCTGTGCGACCTCCATGATGTTCTGCCGCCGCGGCTGACCCGTGTGCTGGAGCAGGCCATTCCCGCGCTGGACAAGAAGCTCCATGGTTACAACCTACCGGATGCCGTCTTAACCGCTCCAGAGACACGCAGCTCCTCACCGGTGCGCATTCTCCGCGGCGCGGATCTTCAATCGGCTGTACGGGGACTTTATCCCTGCGGCGAGGGCGCGGGTTACGCCGGTGGAATCATGTCGGCAGCGGTAGACGGTATGCGCTGCGCCGAGGCGGTGCTGGCGATGCATTCGCCGCAAGAATAGCGCCCTGCGATGGATCTTTCAAAAGGAAGTATGTTTTATTCCCGGTAATCATATCCATTTTTATGGTAGTTGAACAATTTTTATTGACTTTCCCCCTTTTTTTGATATGATAATACCATATCGTTCCACAGTTCTTTAAAGAGGTGGTGTGCCAAAGAGACGTTGCCTCTCGGCACACCGCCTCTCTTTTCGCCGCACCGCGGCATAACCAGGATGAAAGGACGGATCGCAGGAGATGAATTTCTGGATACAGCTTAAAATGCACGGTGTCCATGTGCCGCACCATAAAAACACGGCATCCATGCCGGCTGTCATCATGGACTGTCCCAAATCGGTGACCATCCCCATGTCGATGCACATCGGCACCCCGGCGCGGCCGCTGGTGAAGGTGGGGGAATATGTAAAAATGGGCCAGCGGATCGCTGAAGCCGACGGCTTCGTATCCTCCCCTGTCCATGCTTCCATCTCCGGCACCGTGAAAAAAATAGACAGCTTTCTCGCCTCCAATGGTAGGCGTATTCCGGCCATCACCATCGAATCCGACGGACAAATGGCCCGCTACGAGGGGCTCAAACCGCCGGTGGTTCGCAACCAGGAAGAGTTTTTGCAGGCCCTCACCGACAGTGGCATCGTGGGCCTGGGCGGCGCGGGTTTTCCCACCTCGGTGAAGCTCACGGTGAAAAATATGGCACAGGTGGATGCCGTTATCGTCAACGGCGCCGAATGTGAACCCTACATCACCTCCGACACCCGTACCATGCTCGACCAATCCAAGCTGGTGATGGAGGGAGCCAGAATTTTGCAAAAGTATCTCCGTGCCCCCAAGATTCTCTTTGCCATCGAGGATAATAAGCCCCAGTGCATCTCCCTGTTCGAAGAGCTCTGCCGCCATGAGGACGCAATGGAGGTCTGCTCCCTGCCCTCCATGTACCCACAAGGCGGTGAAAAGGTGCTGATCTATCACACCATGGGTCGCCTGGTTCCGGAAGGTAAGCTCCCCTTAGATGTGGGCGCCATTGTCATTAACGTGACCACGCTGGCCTCCATCGCCCGGTACCTAAAATATGGCCTGCCGCTGGTGCGTAAGTGCATCACCGTGGACGGCTCCGCCGTGAAGGAGCCGAAAAATGTTGTAGCCCCCATCGGTGCCTCTCTGGCCGATGTGTTCGACTTCTGCGGCGGCTTCAAGGCAGAGCCCCGGAAAGTGCTCTATGGCGGCCCCATGATGGGCATTACCGTGCCGGAGCTCTCAGAGCCAATTCTCAAAAACACCAATGCCGTTTTGGCCTTTGCCGAGGCAGAAGCCACGCCGCCTGCCTCCACATCCTGCATCCGCTGCGGTCGGTGCATTGCCCACTGTCCCCTCCGACTGATGCCGGCAGAGGTGGAGGATGCCTACGCCGCCGGCGATGTTGCTGCTCTCGCCGCGCTGAAGGTCAACCTCTGTATGGAATGCGGCTGTTGCAGCTTTATCTGCCCGGCCCACCGACCCCTGGTGCAGACCAATCGCCTGGCGAAAGCCCAGGTGGCGGCATATCTCCGCGCAAAGGCGCAGAAGGAGGCAGTCAAGCCATGAAGCTCCTGGTATCTTCCTCGCCCCACATGTACACCCGCACCACGACTGCCGTGCTGATGCGCGATGTAGTCATCGCCCTTCTGCCGGCACTGGCAGCCGCCGTATGGATTTTCGGCTGGCGGGCGCTGGCTGTGGTGGCTGTCGCTGTGGCAGCCGCCGTTGCCGCCGAATATCTCTTTGAAAAAGCCGTAGGCAGCGAGGTCACCATCTCCGACTTCTCTGCTGTGGTGACGGGAATGCTCCTGGCATACAACCTGCCGGTAACCATCCCACTGTGGCAAGCTGCTCTGGGCAGCATCATTGCCATCGTGGTGGTCAAACAGCTCTTCGGGGGAATCGGCCGCAACTTTGCCAACCCCGCCATTGTCGGACGCATTGTTCTCTTCCTCTCCTTCTCCAAGGCCATGACCACTTGGCAGTTCCCCGACGCGGTGTCCTCTGCCACACCGCTGGCGTTGATGCGCGCAGGCGATTTGTCCTCACTGCCTTCGATATGGAATATGTTCCTGGGACTCAAGGGCGGATGTCTGGGTGAGGTCAGTGGTCTGGCACTTCTGATCGGCTTTGTCTATCTGCTGTTGCGCGGTGTAATTTCCTGGCATACCACCGTGGTGTATGTGGGTGCGGTGTTCCTCCTCTCCTGGCCTCTGGGCGGCTCGGCCAGTTATGCCCTTTGCCAGATTCTCTCCGGGGGACTGCTCCTGGGCGCCATCTTCATGGCCACCGACTACGCCACCACCCCCTCCACCACCTTTGGCCGAGTGCTCTTCGGCCTGGGCTGCGCCCTGTTTACAGTTCTGATTCGTCAATGGGGCAGCTACGCCGAAGGCGTTTCCTTCGCCATCCTCTTTATGAATATCCTTACGCCCTATCTCTCCCGCTGGACGCGGAGCAAGCCGTTGGGAGGTGTCGCCAAATGAAAGATAAAGTCAGCCTGCAGAGCGTTGCCATTCTGGTCGCCATCTGTCTGGTGATCTCCGGCGCCCTGGCTGTGGTCAACCGCTTTACCGCCCCGGTGATCGAAGCAGCCGCCGCAGAGCGCGAGGATGCCAGCCGCCGCACCGTGCTGCCTGAAGCGCAGTCCTTTGAAGTGCTTCCCAACGACCAGCTTCCCGCCTCCATCGCCAGCGCTTACCGCGGCGTGGATGGCGTGGGAGAGACCGTCGGTTATGTCTTTACCGCCATCGGCCGCGGCTTTGATGGTGAAATCACCGTCATGGCTGCCATCCTTCCCGACGGTCTTTTGGCTGCTGTGGCTACCATCGACGTCACCAGCGAGACGAAAACGCTGGGCGGCCAGACAGCCAATGCCAGCTATACCGATCAGTATATCGGGCAGGACGCCGGCCTTTCCGGTGTGGATGCCATTTCCGGCGCCACCATTACCTCGGAAGCCTATGAAAGCTGCGTCCGCGATTGCTTTGCCGCTTTTGATGCGGTGCAAGGAGGTTAGGACATGAAACATTCCAAGCTCTCCATTATCCTTCGCGGCCTGATCAAGGAAAATCCTGTGCTGGTGCTGGTATTGGGCACCTGTCCCACCCTGGCCATCTCCACCTCGGTCACAGCCGCCATCGGCATGGGTCTGGCCGCCACAGCTGTGCTTATCTGCTCCAATATGGCCATTTCAGCCCTGCGCAAGGCCATTCCCGACCAGGTGCGCATCCCCTGCTATATCGTGCTCATTGCCGGGTTTGTCTCAGTGGTCTCTATGGTGCTGGAAGCCTACGCCTACAGTCTCTATGAATCCCTGGGCGTATATCTTTCCTTGATCGTGGTCAACTGCATTATCCTCGGCCGAGCCGAGATGTTTGCCAACAAGAACACCGTGCTTGATTCTGCGTTGGACGGCGTAGGTATGGGCCTGGGCTTCACCCTGGCGCTGACTGCCATGGCTGTAATCCGTGAGGTCTTTGGCAGCGGCACTTTCTGTGGTATGCCCATCCCTTGGCTCAGTGACAATCCCATCTCCATTCTCTCCATGGCGCCCGGTGGCTTCTGCATCTTTGGGTGCATGATCGCCCTGGTCAACAAGCTCACCAAAGGCCGCAAGGTATCTGCCGAAGGCGGCTGCGCCGGCTGTCCCGCCGCGGCCAGCTGCAAGGGAAAGGAGTGTGAGAGCAAATGAAGTTGGCACTTGTCACCATCCTCACTGCAGCCATCACCAACAACTATGTCCTGGTCAAATTCTTGGGTATCTGCCCATTTCTAGGCGTATCGAAAAAGCTCGATCAGGCCACTGGCATGTCTCTGGCTGTGATCTTTGTTCAGCTAATGGCCACCGCCGTCACCTGGCCCATCTACCACTTCCTCTTGGCCGGAAAAATCGATTTCACCTATATGGAGACAGTGGTCTTTATTCTGGTCATTGCCGCATTGGTGCAGCTGGTGGAAATTATTCTCAAGCGTTATCTTCCCGGTCTCCATGCCTCACTGGGTGTGTATTTACCCCTTATCACCACCAACTGCGCCGTGCTGGGCGTCACGGTGAACAATATCCGCGACGGCCTGGGCTTTATGGACTCCATGCTCACCTCCCTGGGCTGCGGCCTGGGCTTCTTCCTGGCCATGGTACTCTTCTCCGGCGTCCGTTCCCGAGTGGCGGTAGCCAAGCCGCCCAAGTCCTTTGAAGGTCTGCCCATCACCCTGATCTCCGCCGCCATCGTGTCGCTGTCCTTCTTCGGCTTCGCGGGCATCATCACAAACCTGTTCGGTTAAGGAGGGACGGATTATGGACATTCTCATCCCCATTCTGGCTGTCACCGTCATCGGCCTGTTAGCCGCCGTGATGCTGGTAGCTGCCTCCAAGTTCATGGCTGTGCCGGTGGACGAAACGTTCACCAAGGTGCGCGCATGCCTGCCTGGGGCCAACTGCGGCGCCTGCGGCTATGCCGGCTGTGACGGCTACGCCCAGGCATTGGCCGCGGGCAGCGCCAAGCCAAGCCTCTGCGTCCCGGGCGGCCCCAAGGCCGCCGGCGAAATCGCGGCGGTGCTGGGTGTCACCGCCGAAACCGTGGTTGCTCAGCGGGCCTACGTCCGCTGCTATGGCGGCTGCGTCCATTCGCAGAAAAAGTGTGACTACTTGGGCATCAACACCTGCGCCGGCGCCAACCTCCTCTTCGCCGGTGACGGCGCCTGCTCCTACGGCTGTCTGGGCTACGGAGACTGCGCCCACGCCTGTCCTCAGGGGGCCATCCATCTACGCGACGGCCTTGCCCGGGTCACTGCGGCGGACTGTATCGGCTGCGGCCTGTGTGTCAGAACCTGCCCAAACCATCTCATCTCTCTGATCCCCGCCCATACCCACGTCATCGTCCGATGCAGCAGTCAGGATAAGGGCATCATCACCAAGAAGGCCTGCTCCACCGGCTGCATCGGCTGCAAAAAATGTGAAAAGGTCTGCCCCAGTGGCGCCATTCACGTGGAAAACAACCTGGCCTCCATTGACCAGAGCAAATGCACCGGCTGCGGGGCCTGTACCGAAAGCTGCCCTGTGGGAGCAATCTCTCTTTTTTCCTGATTTTTCGTCCTGGGCCTACGAACAGTTGCATTCTACCGGCGGATGGTGTATAATACTCCACATCGCTACGTTTTTCCTGGCTTTTCAGGTTATTAAGGAGGTACGGCCATGAAACTCTCTCAGCGCATTCAGACCTGTGAACTCTCCCCCATGCGGAAATTTCATCCTCTGGCTGTGGAGGCCCAGGCAAAAGGGCGCAAGATTTACCACCTCAATATTGGCCAGCCGGATATCGCCACCCCCGAGCTGTATTTTGATGCAGTGCGTCAGTTTTCCTCGCCTGTGCTGGCCTATGCGGAGTCTCCCGGCATTCCCTCCTTCCTCCATGCCGTCCAGGGTTACTATAACCGTCTGGGCGCCCATTACGATGAGAGTGAGATTCTCGCCACCACCGGAGGCTCTGAGGCTCTGAGCATTCTCATGCAGTGCATCCTTGACCCCGGCAGTGAGGTTCTGATCCCTGAACCCTATTACCCCAATTACGCCACCTTTATCCGCGCTGCCTGCGGCGAGATCCAGCCCATCCCCACCTCTCCCGAGGAGGGCTATCATTACGCCGACCGCGCCAAAATCGAACCCCTGATCCATGAGAACACCCGCGCCATTCTCATCACCAACCCCTCCAATCCCACCGGTGTAATTCTCAATGCCGAAGAGCGTCAGCTCCTGCTGGATATCGCCATGGAGCACGATCTATACCTCATCTGCGATGAGGTATACCGCGAGTTCACCTACAACGGTGAAGGCCTGGTCACCATGGGTACCATGGAGCGGGGGCAGGATCACCTGGTGATTGTGGATTCTGTATCCAAGCGTTTCTCCGCCTGCGGCGCGAGAATCGGCTGCCTGATCTCCAAAAATAAGGCTCTGATGGCCGAAGCTATGAAGTTTTGCCAGGCCCGCCTGTCCGTAGCTACCCTTGACCAAGTGGCTGCTGCTGCTCTCTACAACGTTGAGCAGTCCTACTTCGACCAGGTGCGTCAGGAGTACCAGCGTCGCCGCGACACCGTAATGCGCAAGCTTCATTCCATCCCCAATGTCACCGCCAAGACCCCTGACGGCGCATTTTACCTCATGGCAGCTCTTCCTGTGGACGACGCCGACAAGTTCCAGGCATGGCTTCTCACCGACTTTGAGGATCACGGAGAGACTGTGATGTTCTCCCCCGGTCATTCCTTCTATGCCACCCCCGGCAAGGGTGTCAATGAGATCCGTATCGCCTATGTGCTGAACGAGGCAGATCTCTCTCGTGCCATGGATTTGCTGGCTCTGGGTATTGAAGCCTACCAGAAAACCATGAAATAATCCGCTCTTTCATCCAAAAATGGTCTGGGCGTTGTTCCAGGCCATTTTTGCGTTTTTTTAACAGAAGCAGCTCCATTTTTGCCGTGCAATTTTCGAAATTATATGGCATAATATTATGGGGTTGTGTTCCGCTTTTTTCCAGCTGCATCAGCAGCCGGATCGTCTATTATTACATTTCCAGGAGGTTCGATATGCGTAAAACGAAAATTATCTGTACCATTGGCCCCGCCAGTGAGAGCGAGGAGATGCTCACCAAGCTCTGCCTCGCCGGCATGAATGTGGCTCGGCTGAACTTCTCCCACGGCAGCCACGAAGAACACCAGAAAAAGATGAACACCATCAAAAAGGTGCGCAAGGCGCTCAACCTTCCCATCGCCATCATGCTTGACACCAAGGGTCCCGAGTTTCGCATTAAGACCTTCGAGGACGGAAAAATCACGCTCCAAGACGGTGATCCCTTCACCTTTACGGCCCGAGATGTCAAAGGCAATCAGCAGGAAGTCTCCATCTCCTATCCCGGACTGGTCAACGACCTCTCCGTAGGAGACACCATCTTGCTCAATAATGGTCTGCTCTCCTTTCAAGTGGAGGAAATCAAAGGTAAGGACATCCGCTGTACCACCAAAATTGGCGGCGTTCTGTCCGACCGCAAGAGCATGAGCTTCCCCGGCAAAATTCTCAGCCAGCCTTATCTCAGTGAACAGGACAAACAGGACATCCTCTTCGGCATTGCCAACGAAGTGGATTACATCGCTTGCTCCTTCGTCTCCTGCGCCAAGGATTTGGACGTAGTGCACGAGTTCCTCCATGCCAATGGCGGTGACGACATCGCCTTGATCGCAAAAATCGAAAACCAGCCCGGCGTGGACAATATCGAGGAAATCTGCAAGCGCTGCGAAGGTATTATGATTGGCCGCGGTGATATGGGTGTGGAGATTCCCTTTGAAGAGCTTCCCGCCATTCAGAAGCAGCTCATCACCAAGTGCCGTTTGCTGGGCAAGCGGGTTATCACCGCCACTGAAATGCTCGAAAGCATGATCTTCAACCCCCGTCCCACCCGTGCCGAAATCTCTGATGTGGCCAACGCCGTCTACGACGGCACCAGCGCTATCATGCTCTCCGGCGAAAGCGCCATGGGCAAGTACCCGGCCGAGGCAGTGGCCACTATGGCCAAGATCGCTGAGCGCACAGAGCAATCTATTCGCTATGAGGCGCGTTTTCACTCCACTCAGTTCCCCACCCACAACATTGTAGACGCCATCTCCCACGCCACCTGCGGCATGGCCATCGACATCGGCGCCAAAGCCATTGTCGCCTGCTCTCTCTCCGGCGGCACAGTACGCATGGTCTCCCGGTTCCGGCCTCCCATGGATATTGTAGGCATCACCACCAATGAGCGCACCTGGCGCAAACTGGCTCTCTCCTGGGGCGTCACACCGCTGATGTGTGAAGAGCTTCCCTCTACTGAGGTTCTCTTCTACACAGCCAAGAAACTGGCTCAGTCGGTGCTCAATCTCACCCAAGGCGACCGCATTGTCATCACCGGCGGCGTTACCAATGGCACTTCCGGCAACACCAACCTGATCAAGGTTGAACAATACGTATAATGGAATGTGCGGGGAGCGCTTTGCCCCCCGCACATCCAAAAAAGCATTTCCCTTTTTCATGGCTGCAATCCTAGGCAGCGTGCGGAAAGCACTTTTGCGACCCACTGGCGCTGAGAGCTGGCAAAAGCCAACTCTCAGCGTTTTATGCATTTTACAACCCGGCATGGTTCCAGGCTTTCAAAGTCGCCGTAGAGCCCCACTGCCCCAGGCATTCCACGGCGGAAAACCCCGCCGCTGTGAGCGCTTGGCACTCATGCTCCAGAGTCAGAGGCGTATCATAGTGATAATACTCCCCATCCGGCAGGCACTGGGCCGCTTTCTCCCGGAGAAACGCCTGACGCATCGCGTTCTCTTCCTCAGCTGTTGCTACAAAATAGTCTGTCAGCAGGAAAAAGCCATTCGGACGCAATGCCCGTCGCACGCTTTTATAGAGCGGAATTTTCTCAGCCTGGGTAAAATGGTGCAAAGACTCCACCGACACAGCGGCGTCGTACCGGCCCTCTCCCAGCGGCACAGAAAAGTAGGAGCCTTTCACCACGGTGATAAAGGTGCGGGGAAATTTACGCTCCAGCACCCGCAGCAAATCCCCCGCCAGATCAATCCCGGTGACGTGAGCTGTGGGGTTCACGGCGTAGTATGCTTCCAGCTCCAGTCCTGTGCCGCAGCCCAAGTCCAGGATTTCTGCCCGCTCCTGCCGGGGCAATTGGGCTGCCGTAAAGGGGTAAAAGCTCCTGGCGCCTTCGATCGCGCACAGCTGGTGGGCCTCATACTCCGCCAGGCGGCTGTTGAAAAAGTGCGCCATGGTCTCCAGCATCGCTCCTACCTCCGCTGGCATGATAGGCCCAAATTCTGTGCCAATTCTTCAAAGCTGTCGGAGAGGAAATCAGCGCCGGCAGCCAGCAGCTGTTCACGATCCCGGTAGCCCCAGGTGACACCGGCAGCTACAAAGCCCATGGCCGAAGCAAACTCCATGTCAGTATCACCGTCGCCAACGTAGAGTATCTCCGACGGTGAGAGTCCCAGCGTCTCGCAGGCAAGCTTTCCGGCCTCCACAGCTGGTTTGAGCGGACGCGTGCCATTGTTGCCCCAGAGGAATGCCCACTCTACTTCGGGAAAGTAGTGGGCCATCACCTTTTGCGCCGTCGTCTCCGTCTTGTTGGAAATCACGGCCAGGCGGATTCCCCGCTGCGACAGCATCTCGAGAAAGGCTTGGACGCCAGGGAAATAGGTCGTATGCTCCGTACAATGGGCTGGATAGTCGGCCAAATAGGCAGCTAAAACCGCATCAAAGTAAGCCGCCTGCTGCTCTTGCGCGATAGCCTGGCCAAAAAGGCGGCGGATCCCGTGCCCTACCAGGGCGCGGTAGCGCTGCGGCTCCAGCTGCGGCAGGCCATAGCGGGCCAGGGAGCGATTCGCCGCCGCAGCGATATCTCCCAGCGTATCGAGAAGCGTACCATCCAGATCAAAGATCGCAGCATGGATCGTATCGAGAAGCATCCTTCTCCCCTCCTTACACTTTGAGCTCCGGCTGCTCATCGGTGAGCAGCGCCCCATAACGACTGCGAATGGGTTCGACCACCTCGCGGTCAAACTCCTCCACTTGCTGGACACACCGGCCAATATAGGCAGATGGATTCATGTGCGCCACAATCTCCTCCTTGGAAAGTCCAAACATGGGATCGGCAGCGATACGGTCGATGAGATCGTTCTGTCCGCCCTCCTCCTTGACCACCTTGCCCGCCGCCACTGCATGAACACGGATGCGCTCGTGCAGGGCCTGACGGTCACCGCCACGCTTGACAGCATCCATCATAATGTTCTCCGTGGCCATGAAAGGCAGTTCCTCTCGGATGTGGCGTTCAATGACCTTAGGATAGACCTTCAGGCCGTCTGTCACGTTGAGGTAGATTTCCAAAATGGCGTCCACCGCTAGGAACGCCTCGGGGATGGAGAGCCGCTTGTTGGCAGAATCATCCAGTGTACGCTCAAACCACTGGTTGTAGGCCGTAAAGGCAGGATTGAGCGCATCGGCGATGACGTAGCGCGCCAGAGCACAGATACGCTCACAGCGCATGGGGTTTCGCTTGTAGGGCATGGCCGAGGAGCCGATCTGCTTTTCCTGGAAAGGCTCCTCCAGTTCCTTGAGATGGGATAGGAGCCGCAGATCTGTTGCAAATTTTCCCGCCGACTGGGCAATGGCAGAAAGGGTGGCAAGAACATTGGCGTCCATCTTTCGCGAGTAGGTCTGTCCGCAGACCGGCACGACCTTCTCAAAGCCCAGCTCCTCCGAAACCTTCTTTTCCAGCTGACGCACCTTCTCATGGTCGCCGCCAAAGAGCTCCAGGAAGCTGGCCTGGGTGCCGGTAGTCCCCTTAACGCCGCGGAACTGCAAGGAAGCAATCCGATGCTCCAGCTCCTCCAAATCCATCACCAGCTCATTGGCCCAGAGAGTAGCCCGCTTGCCCACGGTGGTGAGCTGCGCAGGCTGGAAATGGGTAAAGCCCAAGGTTGGGAGGGCACGGTAGTCCATGGCAAATTTTGTAAGTCGATCAATTAGATTGACCAGCTTACCCCGCAAAAGCTCCAGCCCCTCTTTCATCAGGATGACGTCGGTGTTGTCACCCACGTAGCAGCTGGTGGCGCCCAAGTGGATAATGGGCATCGCGGTGGGGCAGAGATCGCCGTAGGCATGGATGTGCGCCATAACGTCGTGGCGCAGCTGCCGCTCATAGCGGGCTGCAGCGGCGTAGTCAATTTCGTCGCGGTGCTGCTCCAGTTCGTCCACCTGGGCCTGGGTGATCGGCAACCCCAGTTCCATCTCAGCCCTGGCAAGGGCAATCCACAGCCTGCGCCAGGTAGTAAACTTTTTGTCCGGTGAGAAGATGTAGAGCATCTCACTGCTGGCATAGCGGCTGGCCAGAGGGCTTTCATAGGTGTTTGTAGCCATGGGATAATTCCTCCTAACGGAATAAATCAACGATTTGCCTCTATTATACCGTCCCGGGCCGCTGAGAGCAAGGCCCTTGCGCAAGCCAACAGCTTCTTCTCCGATAAAAAGCACAACGCCGCGCCTTTTTCCTACTTCGCCGAAAATTGGGTGAAAAGCTGTAAATTTTCTATGACCGACTTCAAAAATTGCGGAATAACACTTGCAACCTTCGTGGGTATTCGCTATAATTAGTTGGTATCGCCGCAGGCGAAATGCAAGTAAACGTATGAGAGGAATGAACCACATGAGCGCATCCCGCGAAAAGAAAAAGCGGCAGGCAACCCCTGATGCGGCCTCGGCGCAGGCTTCCAGCGCCTCTAAAGGCATGAGCAAAACCGGCAAGACCGTTTTGTACGTTGTCCTGGCCGTGATCATCGTGGCTGCCATTGTATTTTTCGCAATGGTCAGCACCGGCTTTTTCGTCACCCACACCGTGGCCGCCACCGTGAATGGCTATGAACTGTCTCCCGCCATGGTGAACTATTTCTATGGCTCTGCCTACCAGAGCTTCAGCTCTTCCATGGGCGACTCCCTGAGCATGTTTATTGACTCATCCAAGCCCCTGGATGAACAGGCTTACTATACCGATGAGTTTGCCACTTGGGAGGACTACTTCCTCGACACCGCCTTCACCACCGCCCATGAGGTCTATGCCGTCTATGAAGAGGCTCTGGCCAATGGCTACACCCTTACCGAGGACGACACCGCGCAGATCGAGAACGAAATGAGCATGCTCGACCTTTATGCCACCGTCAACGGCTACAGCAGCGGTGCTACTTACCTCACCTACCTCTACGGTCAGGGCTGCACGCTGGATACTTATCGGGAGTATCTCACCATATCCCTGGTAGCCACTAACTACGCCTCCCAGATACTGGACAGCTACACCTACTCGGCCGACGAGATTTCCGCTTACTATGACGAGCACACCGAGGACTTTGACGGTGTGACCTATCGACTCTATTCCGTCAATGTCCCCTCCTCCGATGACGAGGACTTCGACAACGACGCTGCCCTGGCCGAGTGCGAAACCAAGGCCAAGGAGATGGCTGAAGCCTCCCAGGGCGATGAGCAGGCTTATCTTGACTATACCGTCGAGCTGGCCGATGAGGACAACAAGGAGACCTACGAGGACGAGACCTATACGCTGCGGGAGGACTACACGCTGAGCAGCTGCGGTGAAGCCTACCGTGAATGGCTGGCTGACAGCGCCCGGGAGCCCGGCGACACTACCTACATCCAGAACGGTGATCTGGGCTACTACGTGCTGTATTTCATTGAGCACACTGACCGCACCTATCAGCTTCCCAACGTCCGTCACATTCTGGTGAGCGTCAGTGACACCACCGACGAAGAGGCCATGGCCACCGCCAAGGAAGATGCCCAGGAGATTCTGGACGAGTTCCTGGCCGGCGATGCCACCGAAGAGTCCTTCGCCGCGCTGGCAGATGAGAAGTCTGCGGACTCTCCCGAGGGCGGCCTCTACGAAAACATCACCCCCGGCTCCATGGTTGAAAGCTTTGAGAATTGGTGCTTTGACCCCGATCGCCAAGTGGGTGACACCGATATCATCGAGACGGAGTACGGCTACCATGTGATGTACTTCTCCGGTTACGGTAAAATCTACCGTGACTATCTGGTGGAGGAGACGCTGCGCAATAATGACTATACGGCGTGGGAGTCCGAGGTCATTGGCGAGACCAGCTATACCACCAACGCTTTCGGCATGCGCTTTATCGCCAGCCGATAAACACTGCATTTTCAAAAAGGCCGCGTTTTGCGGCCTTTTTGACTATCTTGGGACAATCGGACGGAGGGATTTCGATGATGGAAGCATGGCAGAGAACGGCCATGGTGCTGGGCGAAGCCGCTCTTGATGTGCTGGCTGAAAAACACGTGGCCGTCTTTGGACTGGGCGGCGTAGGCAGCTTCTGTGCCGAAGCTCTGGCCCGCTCTGGAATCGGAGCGCTGACTCTGGTGGATGACGACATCGTGGCACAAACCAATCTCAACCGCCAGCTGGTGGCTCTGCACTCCACCCTGGGCCGACCCAAGGCAGAGGTCATGGCATCACGCATCCGCGACATCAATCCCCATTGCCGCCTGCGAGTCCTGCAACTGCGCTATACACCGGAGACACGCGAGACGTTTTTCGACCAGCACCTGGACTATATTGCCGACTGTATCGACTCCGTCGCCTGCAAAACCGACCTGATTGCCACGGCCATTTCCCGGGAAATTCCAATCCTCAGCGCAATGGGCACCGGCAATAAGCTCGATCCTTCCCAACTCACTCTGATCGACCTGGCCCAGACCTCCGTCTGCCCCCTGGCTCGGGTGATGCGCCGGGAGCTGAAAAAGCGGGGCATCATCCATCATCAGGTGCTCTACTCCACGGAAACGCCCACCCGCTGTCCAGGCGCCACAGTACCTGGCTCAGTCGCATGGGTTCCCAGTTGTGCAGGACTGATGATGGCCGGACACATTGTCCAGGCCCTGACCGCACCGACAGAATAAAACTGCCCTCCCCTGGAAAACCTTCCATGGGAGGGCGATTTGTTTGAAGTCTTGGAAAACCTGGCTGCCTTTTGCTGTCTGCGGCGGCGCAGCAGGGCTCATCAACGGTTTCTTTGGCGCTGGCGGCGGGATGGTGCTGGTGCCGCTGCTCATCCATCTGGGAAGACTCCCCGACAAGGAGGCCTTCGCTTCCTCCATCGCCATCATCCTGCCCCTTTGTATTGTATCCCTATTTGTCTATGGCAAGGCCGGAGCTCTGCCGCTGCGCGACGCATGGCCCTATCTGCTCGGCGGCTTTCTGGGCGGGCTATTGGGCGGGCTCCTCTTTCGACGGGTACCGCCGCAGCTTCTACACCGCATCTTTGGCGCGCTGATCGTCTGGGGCGGTCTGCGGCTGCTGCTGTGATGGCGGCCATCCTCGCCGGGGCGGTGGGCGTCGCTTGCGGCATACTTTCGGGCTTCGGCATCGGCGGCGGCTCTCTGCTGATGGTCTATCTCACCGCCATGTGCAGCCTTGCCCAAACAGTGGCCCAGGGGATCAATCTGCTCTACTTTTTGCCCACGTCCCTGGGTGCGCTTATTTTCCACATCCGAAGCAAGCAGGTCGCATGGCGCGCTGTAATTCCAGCTGCTCTGGCCGGCTGCGCCGCCGCCGCAGTGGGAGCCTCTCTAGCCGTGGGGCTGGAGCTGGCGCTTTTGCGCAGGCTCTTCGGTGGATTCTTGGTGCTCGTCGGGCTATTGGAGTTTTTCCGCAAGCCGCGTAACCATTAAAACAGCGTCACCTGACTGGTCTCCGGCAGGCTGCCAAAGGCCCCCGCCTCCTTGAGATTCTCAATGTGGGTCTTGGATACCTTGGGGCAGGCGGCAGCAAACTCCTCAATGGAGATAAACCGCTTGCCCTTGCGCCCCTCTGCGATATCCAGTGCCGCCGTCTCACCCAGACCCGCCACCGCCACAAAGGGCGGCAGAAGCTTGCCATCGCGAATATTGAAGCGCAGCGCATCGGATTCATAGATGTCAATGGGTGCAAAGGAGAAGCCGCGGAGATGAAACTCGTAACAGACCTCCAGCGTGGTGAGAAGATCCTCTTCCTTCCCCGAGGCGTCGGGGTTATTCTGAATTTCCTTGATTTTATCCCGCACGGCCTCCAGGCCTCCGGTCATCATGGCGGCGTCAAAACCGTCTTTCTGACTGCGTCGATAGAAGTAGGCAGCATAGAAAGCAAGCGGATGGTGCACCTTGAACCAAGCAATTCGGAAAGCCATCATCACATAGGCTACAGCGTGGGCTTTCGGGAAAAGATATTTGATCTTCTTGCATGAATCGATATACCAGCCGGGCACACCTGCCTTTCGCATTTCGTCCTCGGCACCCTCTGGGAGGCCTCTGCCCTTTCGCACCGACTCCATAATCTTAAACGACCGTTTCTCCGGCATACCACAGGAAATCAGATAGAGCATGATATCGTCGCGGCAGCCGATGGCTTGAGAGACCGTTGCAGTGCCAGACGTGATCAATTCCTTCGCATTTCCCAGCCATACATCGGTGCCATGAGAAAAACCAGAGAGACGCACCAGAATGTCGAATTTGTCGGGTTTGGTGTCCAGGAGCATTCCCCGGACAAAGCTGGTGCCAAACTCGGGAATGGCGCAGGCGCCGGTGGGGCCCAGAATGGGATCATTTTCAAACCCCAAAACCTTACTGGAGCAAAAGATGGACATGGTGTCCTTGTCATCCAGCGGGATTTCCTGGGCATTGACGCCCGTCAAGTCCTCCATCATGCGGATCATGGTGGGGTCATCATGGCCCAGCATGTCCAGCTTCAAGAGGTTTTCCTCCATGGAGTGGTATTCAAATTGGGTGGTAATAATGTCTGAGTGAGGATCATCTGCCGGATGCTGCACCGGGCAAAAATCCCAGATCTCATTTTCCTGGGGAATCACCACCAGGCCGCCGGGGTGCTGGCCAGTGGTACGTTTGACGCCTACACAGCCAGCCGCCAGGCGGTTCTCTTCCGCCTTAGACACGGTCTTGTCCCGCTCGCGCAAATAGTTCTTCACATAACCGAAGGCCGTTTTTTCGGCAACCGTGCCGATGGTTCCGGCCCTAAACACGTGGGAAGAGCCAAACATTTCTACGCAGTAGGCATGAGCGCGGGACTGATATTCGCCGGAGAAGTTCAGGTCGATATCAGGCACCTTATCGCCGCCAAACCCCAAAAAGGTTTCAAATGGGATATTGAAGCCCTCCTTGGCGAACTTGGCGCCGCATTTGGGACACTGGGCATCGGGCAGATCCGCCCCACAGGCGATTCCCTCGGGCACCTCAAAGGTGGTGTACTTACACGCCGGACAGCGGTAGTGGGGCGGAAAGGAGTTCACTTCCGTGATCCCCGACATATAGGCTACAATAGATGAGCCCACTGAACCACGGGAGCCAACCAAATAGCCGTGTTCCAAGGAATTCTGCACCAACTTCTGGGCAGACATATAGATCACATCATAATGACAAGTAATGATGTCATGCATCTCCGTCTCCACACGTTTGGTGATGAGTTCCGGCGGGTTTTCGCCATAGAGGCGATGCATTTTGCCGTAGACCAGGCGCTTCAAATCTTCTACGGAGTTTTCAATGGAGGGGGCAAAGAGATTGTGGGGCACAGGTCGAATGGTGTCACACATGTCGGCAATGAGATTTGGGCCATCCACCACCACGGCCTTGGCCGTTTCCGCACCCAGATAGGAGAACTCTTCCAACATCTCGTCCGTGGTGCGGAAGAAGAGCGGAAGCGGCCGGTCGCAATCTTCAAAGCCCTTCGAGGCAAGCAGCAGGCGACGGTAGATTTCATCCTCTGGGTTCTGGAAGTGGACGTCGCCGGTGGCCACGACGGGTTTGTGAAGTTCCCTCCCCAGGCGTACCACGGTTCGGTTGAAGTCCCGCAGTTCCTCCTCGCTCTCGGCGAGGCCTTTTGCAAGCATAAAGGCGTTGTTGCACAGGGGCTGAATCTCCAGAAAGTCGTAGAATTCCGCGATACGGAGGAGCTCAGCATGGCTTTTGTGGGCCACAATGGCCTGGAATAGCTCCCCCGCCTCGCAGGCAGAGCCCACCAGGATTCCCTCGCGCCACTGCATCAGCTCCGATTTGGGGATGCGCGGCACGCGACGAAAATATTTGAGATTGGAATAGGACACCAGCCGGTATAGATTGCGCAGACCCGTCTGGTTTTTCGCAAAGAGAAGCATATGCCGTGCCTGGCGGTCGAGAATATGACTGCCGGAACGGAGTGACACCATTTTTTCATTGATCTGTGAGATGGCTGTAATCCCCTGCTCATGGAGCATCTCAAAGAACCGCCGCAGCATATGCGCCACGGTGACACCGTCGTCCACAGCCCGGTGATGATTGAACTCTGGGAGGCTCAACGCGTCGGCCACAATGTTGAGCTTGTGATTTTTGAGATCGGGCAGAAGATTTTGCGCCAGGATCAACGTGTCCACATATGTGGGATCATAGTCGATTCCCAGGCGACGGCATGCAGCAAGAATAAACCCAACGTCAAAGTCGGCATTGTGGGCTGCAAGGGGGAGATCCCCGCAGAATTTCAAAAACTCAGGAATAATATCGCTCTCATCCGGCGCGTCGGCGAGCATCTCGTCGGTGATTCCGGTAAGGTCAATGATCTTCTGACTCAAGGGTCTGTGCGGGTTGACAAAGGACTGGAAGCGGTCTAAAATTTCGCCGTTTTGATAGATCACTGCACCAATTTCCGTGATGACATCATTCTGGGCTGAGAGGCCGGTGGTCTCCAAATCAAAAGCCACAAAAGCGCCGGTGAGAGGCTGCTCTCGATTGCCGTGGACAACGATGCGGTCATCCACATCGTTGACGAAGTAGGCCTCCACACCGTAGAGAATCTTGATAGGCTGATCCGTCCCGGCCACCTTATTCTTGCTGGCCTTGAGGGCATCGGGGAACGACTGGGTTGTGCCGTGGTCTGTGATGGCGATGGCTTTGTGGCCCCAGGCAGCAGCCTGGGCCACTACCTTTCCTACGTCGGTGAGTGCATCCATACTGGACATACGCGTATGCAGATGAAGCTCCACCCGCTTTTCCGGCGCTGCGTCAATTCGCTGTGGTTTCTGCGCCACCATAATCCCCTGGGGCTGCATGACCATCTCATTTTCATAGCGATCAAAGGCCATTTTACCCTGTATGCCGATCCACATACCGGGCTTGATACGCTCCAGGATAGGCTTGGCCTTGTCCGCCTCCATGAACTGGTTGATTCGTACAGAGCCGGTATAGTCGGTCATATCAAAGGAGACAATCCAGGCATTGCGCTTTTTGAGCTCCCGATGGTTGACCGCAAAGACCTCCCCCTGGACGATGACTTTGTACATGTCCAGTTCCAGTGCCGACATAGCCGTGGCCTCTCCGTAGAAAGGTCGGCCAAAAATCAGCGTATCATCGCCGGAACCACCGCCGTTCTTTCCCGCCCCAGGCGCGGTTGTCGTGGCTGACGGCACTGGCTGCTGAGGCAGCGCGCGGATGGCCTCCTCCCGGAGCTTGGCCGTGGCAGAGAAGAGGGCTTCACCTTCCAGCGCATTGTGACAGGTGATGGCAAGGGCAGGCGTAGCACTGAAGGTCTTTTGAAAATGCCTCGCCAACACCGGGAGATAGGGCTCCAGCTGATCCTTGCCGTTGGCTGCCAGGTGGATGGTCACCGCAGTGGCGTCCAACTCCCATCGGCTGCCGGCCAGAATGGCACGGGCGGGCGGATAGGCAGCGCAGAGCAGATCAGCAAAGTCCCGGTGATCTGCCGCAGCCAATGCCTCCGGGGGATAGGTACATGACAATTCCAAGCTGCCCAAACTGTAATAAGCAGCCACATCCTCCCGCAGTTTTTTGACTGCATCGCTGCTGAGATAAGTCGGCGCCGCCACACAGACGGCTACCCGCCGTTCCTCGGGGTCAATTTCCGCGCCCACCACAGTGGCCTTTTCAAAGACAGCACGCCTGTCCTCGCTGAGAGGACAGGCGGAGAAGAGCTCCAAGAGATAGACGACATCCTTCATGGTATTCCTCTTTTGTGCAGTGTTAGCCCATTAAAGGGCGTCGATGTACCGTAAAAGCGCCGGCAGCAATTGGTCATAGGGAAGTTTTTCCTTGAGCTCTCCCTTGACGAAGAGGACGCCGCAGTCCTCTCCGCCGGCAATGCCAACGTCTGCCTCCCTGGCCTCGCCAGGGCCGTTGACAATACAGCCCATGACCGCCACGGTGATGGGCTTTTTGCAATCCTTCAGCGCCTCCTCCACGCGCCCGGCAAGGCCGATGAGGTCGATGCGCGTCCGACCGCAGGTGGGGCAGGCAATGAGATTCACACCCTCCTTGCGAAGTCCCGCCGCTTTTAAGATGGACTTGGCTGCCAATACCTCCTTCACCGGGTCGGCGGTCAGGGAAACGCGGATGGTATCGCCAATTCCCAAGCACAATAGTCCGCCGATGCCCATCGCCGACTTGATGACGCCCATGGTTTCAGTACCGGTCTCCGTGACACCCAGATGGAGCGGATAGTCGGATTTCTCAGCAAAGAGCCGGTAGGCAGCCATCATCAGCGGCACTGTGCTGGATTTCATGGAGACACAGATGTCATAAAACCCATACTTTTCCAGAAGGGCGATGTGGGAAAAGGCGCTCTCCACCAAGGCTTCTGGTGTAGGATGGCCGTACTTTTGAAGGAGCGCTTTGTCCAGGCTGCCGCCATTGACCCCGATGCGGATGGGAATGTGGTGCGCCTTGCAGCAGTCCACCACAGCCTTTACCCGCTCCTCACTGCCGATGTTGCCGGGATTGATGCGGATTTTAGCCGCCCCCTGCTCCGCCGCCGCGATTGCAAGCTTGTAGTCAAAGTGGATGTCGGCCACCAAAGGCAGCGGCGATTGTGCCGCAATTTTTCCAAAGGCGGCCGCCGCCTCCATGTCCGGTACAGCCAGCCTGGCAATTTCACACCCAGCCGCTGCCAGTGCGCGGATCTGCGAGAGGCTCCCCACCACATCGGTGGTCTTTGTGTTGAGCATGGACTGGATGGACACCGGCGCGCCGCCGCCCACCGCGACATCGCCTACATGGATCTGTCTCGTCATATTAAGCACCTATCAATTTCCAGATATCTTTGAATGTGATGAACGCCAGGAACAAAAGAAGTAGAATCATGCCCACGGCATGGATATAACCTTCGTACTTGGGATCGATCTTCCGGCGGAGCACCGTCTCGATGACCCAGGTAACCAGCAGGAAAAAGACGCGCCCGCCGTCCAGCGCCGGAATGGGCAGGAGATTTACCACCGCCAGGTTCACGGCAATAAATGCCGCGAGATACGCGATATTCAGCGCCGCCTCCTGGGTGGATTCCGCCTGTTCTCCCGTCTGGGCAATCACTGAGACAATCCCCACAGGGCCGCTCATATCGTCGATGGAGAGCCAGCCCGACACCAGATCCTGCAGACTCATTCGCACGATGCGCACGAAGTCCAATGCTGAATACCAGCTGTTTTTCAGCAGCGTCCCCAGGTTGTTATCCTCCACACCGAAGTAAATTCCATAGCGATAGACCGTCTGGCCGTTTTCCTCATAGGCTTGCTGTGTCATTTCAAAGTCCTCGAGTTCCACCAGCTTGCCATCCCGGCGGACAACGATGTCATATACGCCGGTAGAGTTGCGCGGCAGCAGCAGGGAAAGGTCTGAGTAAAGATAGACTCTCTCACCATCGATGCTGTAAAACTCGTCGCCCACCTGGAGCTTCTCCTCCCCTTGAAGGGGGCAATCCTCATAAAAATCCACGATCTTCGCTGTAGAAAATCCGCTGACTGTGGCGTAAAGTACCACCAGCAGCACAAGTCCGGTGATAAAGTTGAACGCCGCACCGGCAACCAGGATCAGCGCCCGCTTCCAGGCAGCCGCCGCAGTAAAAGAGCGGGGGTCATCGCTGGCCTCGTCCTCGCCTTCCATGGCGCAGTAACCGCCGATGGGGATGCAGCGAATGGAATAGGTGGTCTCTCCCACCTCTTTCTTGAAGAGCGCCGGGCCCATAAACAGAGCAAACTCATTGACGCGCACACCGAAGAGCTTGGCAAGGAGAAAGTGCCCCAGCTCGTGGACAAAGATCAGGACGCTGAAAATAAGGATTGCCAGAAGAATATACAAATTAAATCACCTTTCCAATCCGATGAAAATAAGCCCGCACTGCTTCCCGTGCCTGGGCATCTGCCTCCAACGCCGCCTCCAGCGCCGTGTCGGCGGTGACGGGGACGGTGTCCAGGGCATAGGCAATTCCATCGGAGATGTCATAAAACCCGACGGCGTCTCGCAAGTACGCAGCCACGGCAACCTCGTTGGCGCCGTTGAGGATAGCGCAGGCTGTTCCGCCGCTTTTGGCCGCCGCCATGGCCAGACCCAGGCAAGGGAAGTTTTCCTCATCCGGCGGCTCAAAGGTCAGCGGCCCGCAGGTAAAGAGATCCAGCGCCGCCGCTGGACTGGGCTGACGTCGGGGATAAGTCAGGGCCAACTGAATGGGAATACGCATATCCGGTACCCCCAGCTGGGCCAATACCGCGCCATCACAGTATTCTACCAGAGAGTGGACTATACTCTGTCGGTGCACTGCCACGGCAATCTTCTCCGGGGGCATGGAATAAAGGCGCATGGCCTCGATAAACTCCAGACCTTTGTTGAGCATGGTGGCACAATCCACGGTGATCTTCGGCCCCATTTTCCAGTTGGGATGACGCAGCGCCTGCTCTTTGGTGGCCTTCTCCAGCTGTGCGCGGCTCCAGCCATAAAAAGCGCCGCCGGAGGCTGTGAGGATGAGGCGCTTAACCTCTCCTCTGTCCTGATTGCCCATAAGACATTGGAAAATGGCCGAGTGCTCTGAATCCACAGGAATGATCTCAGCCCCACAGCGTTTGGCTTCTGCCATAACCAGTTCTCCGGCACAGACCAGCGTTTCCTTGTTGGCAAGGCCAATCCGCTTTTTCGCCCGGATCGCGGCTAGGGTGGGCTTCAGGCCCAGCATCCCCACCACGGCCGTTATGACCGTGTCGGCCTGGGGCAGTGCCGCCGCAGCCAGCAGCCCGGCTTCACCAGACATCACCGTAATCTGCGGCAAATCGGCCAGGCGGTCGCGCAATTGCGCAGCCAATGACTCCTCGGCCATCACTGCAAGAGCGGGGCGGAACCTGCGGCACTGCGTCTCAAAGAGCGCAAGATTTCTCCCGCAGGTCAGCGCAGCCACTTTAATGTCCAAGTTTTCCGCCACATCCAAGGTCTGGCGGCCAATGGAGCCAGTGGAACCCAGGAGAGAGATGGTTCGCTTCATGGCTTCACCCCACAATCAAAGGCACCAACAGCAGAAGGCTTTCCGCCAACGGCGCCACAAAGGTCATGCTGTCAAACCGGTCAAGTATGCCGCCGTGACCGGGGAGCAGGAACCCGAAATCCTTGATCCCGGTCTGGCGTTTGATCACTGAGAAGAACAGATCCCCCACAACGCTGACGGCAGAACCGAGGAGGCCATAGAGAATGGCCGCGCCAAAGCGCACCTCCAGCGAAAAAGCCAGATCCAGCACCAGGCAGTACACAAGCATCATTACCACTGCGGCCGCTGCACCGCCTGCCACCCCCTCCCAGGTCTTTTTCGGACTCACCACCGGAGCCAACTTGTGCTTGCCCAGGTAACAGCCGGCAAAGTATGCGCCGCTGTCTGAAGAAAAGGCCAAAACCAGGGGAATCAGAATGTAAAACCGTCCGTAATCCAGGAAGAGAATCCGAGTCAGGGAGGAAAGAAGCAGCGGAATGACAATACCGGCAAACATGCTTATGCAGATCGTCTCAAATTTCAGCGCCGTGTGGGCCGCCAGCATCACCGCCGCCAAGGCGATCAAATAGATCCAGATACCCACCAGCGCAGGCTTCCATTCGCCGCCGCCGCAGCTCCAAAGCGACACAGCCAGCGCCATCGGCGCCGAGAGCACCAGCAGATAGAGGTTCCGTGCCAATCCCGTCTGATAGAGCAGCTCATACACCGCGATAACCGACATCGCACCCACCAGGATACCCGTGGCCACCGGCGGCAGGGCCAACAACACCACCAGCAGAAGCGGCAGTCCCACCGACGCTACAATGATTCTCGTTTTCACTTATTTCACGCCTCCAAAACGGCGATTGCGCCCATGGTAGGCGGCAATGGCCTTGTCAAGTTCTGCGGGG
Source organism: uncultured Oscillospiraceae bacterium (assembly GCA_944386905.1). Classification (GTDB taxonomy): domain Bacteria; phylum Bacillota; class Clostridia; order Oscillospirales; family Oscillospiraceae; genus Avoscillospira. The sequence goes on along the minus strand of CALXCW010000002.1, from coordinate 8,129 downwards.
GTAAAGTCAGGCCAGAGGACGTCTGTAAAATAGTATTCCGCATAGGCCGACTGCCATAACAAAAAGTTTGAAACACGCACTTCGCCGCTGGGACGGATGATGAGATCCGGGTCAGGGATCCCGGCGGAATAGAGATAGGAACCAAATTGCATCTCGGTGAGTTCGTCGGGATTCGCCTCTCCTTTAACGCAGGCACGGGCAAAGGCCCGGGCCGCATGGACAATCTCGTCCCGCCCGCCGTAGTTTAGACAAATATTGGCCTGGAACCCCTCATACTTCTCTGAGACTGCGTTGGTACGGTCGATGAGCGCCAGAAGTTCCGGAGAGAGGCGAGTAAGATCTCCTAAAAATCTCAGTTTGATCTGATCTTTCTCCATTTTCTCCAATGCTTCAAACAGGTACTTTTTGAGCAGTCCCATGATGGCGGTTACTTCTTCCTCAGATCGTTTCCAGTTCTCGGTGGAAAAAGCGTAAACTGTGAGGTAACTGATGCCAATATCGCGGCAATAGGTGGCAATGCGACGAAAAACCTCGCTGCCCGCCGCATGCCCCGCCGTGCGCGGCAACCCCTTGCGGGTAGCCCAGCGGCCATTGCCGTCCATGATAATGGCAATATGCTTCGGCGGCGGCAGCGGCGGTGCCGAAACGCTCTTTTTCTTAAAAAACGCCATATTTCTCTTCCTTACCCGATTCTAAAAGCCGCCCGAGGCGGCTTTTAGTGGTGATCTCAGATCTCCATCAGTTCTTTTTCTTTCTTGGCACAGAGGTCATCAACCTTTTTGATATATTTGTCGGTGAGCTCCTGGAGGTCTTTCTCCCCCTTCTTCTGGTCGTCCTCGGTGATCTCACTCTTCTTGAGCTGCTTCTTGAGGGCATCCATGCCGTCACGGCGAATATTGCGGACAGCCACCTTGGCGTCCTCGGCGTACTTCTTCACCTGTTTTGTGAGATCGCGGCGGCGCTCCTCGGTGAGCTGTGGGAATACCAGGCGAATAATCCGGCCGTCATTCTGAGGATTGATTCCCAGATCCGACTGCTGGATGGCTTTCTCAATGGGCTTCAGGAGGCTGTTATCCCAGGGCTGGATCACCAAGGTGCGGGGATCCGGCGAGGAAATACTTGCCACCTGCCCGACGGGCGTATCCTGGCCGTAGTAGGAGACGGTAATGCGGTCAAGCACCTGGGCATTGGCACGGCCTGCGCGGACAGAGCCAAACTGGCTGCCCAAAACCTCCAGGGTTTTTTCCATTTTGCGGGTAAATTCCTGAAACTCTGCCATTACGAAATTTCCTCCTTCACGATTGTTCCGACCTGCTCGCCCAAAACGACACGCAGGATATTTTCGGGATCTTTCAGTGCAAACAGAACGATGGGAATGTGATTGTCCATGGAAAGAGACGTGGCCGTGGAATCCATGACCATGAGATGACGGGCGAGGATTTCATCATAGGTGATCTCATCGAACTTCACGGCGGTGGGATCTTTCATAGGATCTGCGCTGTAAACGCCATCGATGTTCTTGGCCAGCAGAATGGCGTCAGCTTCAATCTCTGCAGCTCGAAGCACCGCACCGGTGTCAGTGGAGAAGTAGGGGTTGCCGGTACCGCAGCCAAAGATGACCACTCTACCCTTTTCCAAATGGCGGATGGCACGGCCACGGATATAGGGCTCGGCAATCTCATTCATAGCGATGGCCGTCTGTACCCGCACCTCAACGCCCCGCTGCTCCAGCGAGTCCGCCACAGCCAAGGCATTGATCACCGTGGCCAGCATGCCCATATGATCGGCCCGGGTTCGCTCCATGCTGTCGCCACCATCTTTGAGGCCGCGCCAGAAGTTGCCGCCACCCACGACGATGCCCACCTGGACACCCAGCTCTACGCACTTTTTGACCACATCGCATACTTCGCCGATCACCTGAAAATCCAGACCTCGGTGCTGACTGCCGGCCAGAGCCTCGCCGCTGATCTTCAGCAGGACGCGCCGGTAAATTGGTTTGTTCATACTGGGATACACTCCTTCTGCTCCCCGGGAAGGCAGACCTCCCGTCTATTGCTGGTATCTATTTTATATGAAAAGCGCTGGTTTGCATAGCCTTATTTTTCACTTCTCTGGGAAATTTTCAGTTTCTTCACATTCTGCGTCGCGTTCAAAAAACGAAGCGGCGGCCGAAGCCGCCGCGCAATCAACGCCAAGTGAAGGTAACCATGCCGTAGAGATAGATAAAAAGGATCATAAGCGGCAGGACATACCGGCAGTATCCCTTGAGACCACTGCTAAGTTTCGGGCCGCTGCCGGCATTAGCCTCCGCCAGGAAGTTCTCCCACCCCCAGCCCCAGCGATTGCAGCAGAATAGGACAATGCAAAGAGAACCCAAAGGCAAGAGATTATAGGATACCAGGAAATCCCACAGATCCAGCCATGCGGTACCATCGGCAAAGGGAACGAACCCAGAAAACACGCTGTAACCCAAAGCCGTGGTCAAGGAAAGCAGGAACACGACCGTGCCGCAGATCACGCTGCCCTTGGGGCGGCTCCAGCCAGTCATTTCCCGCACACAGGCAAGGATGTTCTCAAACACAGCAAACACTGTGGACATAGCCGCAAACACCATAAACAAAAAGAACATCGCGCCCCACCAGCGGCCGCCCTCCATATGATTGAATACCGCAACCATGGTATCAAAGAGCAGCGAAGGCCCTGAGCCCACCTCTAGATCGTAGGTAAAGCAGGCGGGGAAGAGAATAAGACCGGCAGTGATGGCCACAAAGCTGTCCAGCGCGATAATGTTGATGGATTCTCCCAGCAGCGTGCGCTCCTTGCCGATATAGCTTCCAAAAATCGCCATTGAGCCAATGCCCAAGCTCAGGGTGAAAAAGGCCTGGTTCATGGCAGCCACCACCGTCTCGCCGGTGATCTTGGAAAAGTCGGGCATCAGATAGAAAGAAAGGCCTTCCCGAGCCCCTGCGAGGAAACCGCTGCGCACCGCCAGTACCACCATCAGTACCAGCAACGCCACCATCATGTACTTGGTCACCCGCTCCAGACCGCCTTGAAGATTGAAGCTCAGCAGGAAGAAGCCTGCCACCACGACGACGGCCATATAACCCACATTGATCCCCGGGTTGGTAATCATCGGTACAAAGCCCAAGGTCGCGGTGTGGCCCAGCAAAAACTGGACAAAATAAAAGAGCAGCCAACCCGCTACCACCGTATAAAAGGCCATAAGGCAGAGGTTTCCGAATAGGGCAAAATAGCCATGGATGTGCCATTTCTGTCCAGGTTTTTCAATCTTCTGATACATGTGCACGGGACTTGCCTGGGCAGCACGTCCCACGGACAGCTCCATCACCATCGCGGGCAGCCCCAAAAAAATCAGGCACAGCAGGTAGATCAGCACAAAGCCTCCACCGCCGTTCTGCCCGGTCATCCACGGAAACTTCCAGACGTTTCCGCAGCCAATGGCGCAGCCGGCGCTGAGAAGAATAAAGCCCAGCCGGCTTCCCAATCGCTCACGTTGATTCACAGTCAATCCCTCTCTCCTGTGTTCTTTTGCACTTTGCGCAGGTAAAGCTGATTATAGCACCATCATGCCAAAAAGTAAAGGTATTGGCGGTTTTTTGAATTTACGCCGAAAGCAGTGGAATCATCGTTGCTTTCCCAGGAAAAATCGATTATAATTATTTTTCAGAATGTGTACCATGAGGAGGATTCTGCCATGCCCGAGGAACTCAAGCCCCTGGAGTCGCAAAATTTTATTCACGCTTTTATTGAAAAGGATATCGCCCCCGGCGGACAGTACGAGGGTATGACCGTCCACACCCGTTTCCCCCCTGAGCCCAATGGGTATCTCCATATCGGCCACTGCAAAGCGCTTTGCATTGACTTCGGCACCGCAGAGAAATTCGGTGGTATGTGCAACCTCCGTATGGACGACACCAACCCCACCAAAGAGGATACGGAATATGTTGAAGCCATACAGGAGGACATCCACTGGCTGGGCTTTGACTGGGACGACCGATTCTACTACGCCTCGGACTATTTCGAGGTCATGTACCAGTGTGCCGAGGAACTCATTGAAAAGGGCCTGGCCTACGTCTGTGAACTGACCCCCGAACAGATGCGCGAATACCGCGGCGACCTCAACACGCCAGCCAAGTCTCCCTACCGTGACCGGCCCAAGGAAGAATCGCTGGATCTCTTTCGCCGGATGCGCGCCGGAGAATTCCCCAATGGCGCCATGACCCTACGAGCCAAGATCGATTTGGCCAGCGGCAACTTCAATATGCGTGACCCCGCCCTCTACCGTATCAACCACCAGCCCCACCACCGCACCGGGGACAAATGGTGCATTTATCCCATGTACGATTTCGCCCATCCCATTGAGGACGCCATGGAGCACATCACCCACTCGCTGTGCTCTCTGGAGTTTGAGGCCCATCGGCCCCTCTACAACTGGGTCGTCGAAAACTGCTCTCTGCCTGCCAAGCCTCGCCAAATCGAATTTGCCCGCCTGGGCATCAACTATACCGTTATGTCCAAGCGCAAGCTGCGCCAGCTGGTGGAGGAAGGCAAGGTCTCCGGCTGGGATGATCCGAGAATGCCCACCCTCTGCGGCCTAAGGCGCCGGGGCTATACCCCCGCGTCCATTCGCAACTTCTGTGAGCGCATCGGCGTGGCCAAGGCGGCCTCCACGGTGGAGTACGCCTTCTTAGAGCACTGCCTGCGGGAAGATCTCAACCAGAGCGCTCAGCGGGTGATGGCTGTTCTGGATCCCATCCGGCTCACCGTAACCAACTATCCCGAGGGACAAAGCGAGACCTTCCAGGTGGAGAACAATCCCGTCGATCCCGAAAGCGGCACCCACCCCGTCACCTTCTCCCGCGATCTCTACATCGAGGCCGGAGACTTTATGGAGGCCAAGGTGGGTAAGTTCTTCCGTCTCTATCCCGGCAATGAAGTCCGCCTCAAGGGTGCCTATGTGGTCAAGTGTACCGGCTGCGTCAAGGACGACAGCGGCAAAATTTTGGAAGTTCTCTGTGAGTATGACCCCGACTCCCGGGGCGGTGACCCTGCCGACGGCCGCAAAGTCAAGTCCACCATCCACTGGGTAGACGCCGCCACGGCACTGGACGCCGAAGTGCGTCTCTATGACAACCTCTTCTCCGACCCGGCTCCCGACGCCGCTGACAAAGATTTCCTCGCGTGTCTCAATCCCGACTCTTTGGAAGTCCGCACCGGCTGCAAGGTAGAGGCCTTCCTGGCCTCGGCCCAGCCCCAGGATCGGTTCCAATTTATGCGCACCGGCTACTTCTGCGCCGACAGCAAGGATTCCAAACCCGGTCACCTGGTCTTTAACCGTGCCGTATCCCTAAAGGACAGCTACAAACCCACCGTGTAACAATCCTTCCGGCGTGCTTTGGCTCTGGGCTCAAAGCACGCTTTTTTCGTCAAAACCTCCTGATTGACCCAGGAGTCGCCCTGTGTTAAGATCTAAAAAGACTAGCTGCCACCGGTACGCCGGCGGCCGGAAGGAGCGTTTCGCTTGCAGATACCCGCATTGATTCTCTTCCTCATCACTTATGTCCTGATGATCCTGTTTCAAAAGTGGCGCTATCTCATTGCTTTGGGCTCCGCCGCCATTTTCATTGTCCTGGGCGTCATGCCCTTGAGCGGCGTGGTGACAGCCATCAACTGGAATGTTCTTTTGATGCTTGCCGGCACTATGGGCTCCGTCTCACTGTTTATCGCCTCAAAAATGCCAAACCGCATGGCGGATGTCCTTCTGAGTAAGTGCCCCAACGCCATGTGGGCTGCGGTGGTGATGTCCCTGTTTGCCGGCGTGGTCTCGGCCTTTGTGGATAATGTGGCCACAGTCTTGATGATCGCTCCGGTTGCCCTGGCCATCTGCAAGAAACTCCACATCTCCCCAGTGCCTATGCTGATCTCCATTTCCGTCTCATCCAACCTCCAGGGTGCAGCCACGCTGGTGGGCGACACCACCTCCATTTTGCTGGGTGGTTACGCCGGTATGAATTTCCTGGACTTCTTCTTTATGGACGGAAAATTCAGTATTTTCTGGGCTGTAGAACTGGGCGCCCTTGCGACGGTGCCGGTTATCATGTACCTATTTCGTCACGAAAAGGGCAAGGTGGAAGCTACTGATCGCACCGAGGTGGAGGATTACTTCCCCAGCTTCCTGCTCCTTGCCACGGTGGCGCTGCTGATTGCGGCATCCTTCCTGCCCCATAAGCCGGAGCTCACCAACGGCCTCATCTGCGCGGGGCTGTGCGTAATCGGGCTTATCCGTGAAGTGCTTCGCTCCAAAAGCCTTTCCGTCTTGGGTCATACGCTCCAGGAAATCGACTATGTCACACTGTTGCTCCTGGCGGGCCTCTTTGTGGTCATTGACAGCATCACCCGTGCCGGCGTGATCGACATGATCAGTGCTCTGCTGGTTTCCCTGGGCGGCGACAACCTCTTCTTAATGTACACGCTCATCGTCTGGGGATCCGTGGTCATTTCCGCCTTTGTAGACAATATTCCCTACGTCGCCACCATGCTGCCTGTGGTCACCTCTATCGCCTCGCTGATGGATACCACTCCCACTGTGCTCTACCTCGGCCTGCTGGTGGGCGCAACCTTAGGCGGTAATCTCACCCCCATCGGCGCCTCAGCCAACATCGCCACCATTGGCATTTTGACAAAAAACGGCTGCGAAGTGAAAACCCGCGACTTTTTGCGCATCGGCGTGCCTTTCACCCTGGTGGCCGTGTTGGTGGGTTATCTGTTCTGCTGGTTTGTCTGGCGTTAACCAAAGAGCGTTTGCTGAAGCCACTCCACCCACTCTATGGCCTTAAATTTGAGCTCATAACCGCCTTCCTCGGTAATCAGGCGCACCTCTTCTGCGGTAAAGCCTCCAGCAACGGCAGCACTCTCCACTTCTCCCGCTGTGGCGGTAAAGCAGATTGCCGGAAACACGACGCACCACCAGTTGTGTCCCGTTCCTGTGCCGATGGTCACCCGCAGCGACGTATACTGCCCAGCGGGGAGCGAAAAGCTGTCGTAGACGCGTGTGGGAAACTGTTCCTTTGCCAGCGTCACCGTCACATCGTGATCATCCCCCTGGGCACGCAGGCAGTTCTCCGCCGCTTCTTCAATCTCCGGCAATGCGGCCTGAAGTTTCTCCAGCGGTGACTCGGCATCCTCCAGCAGCGGTTCGGCCACAGCAAGCACCGCATCGCGCACCTGGAGCTTCACGGCCTGATCTTCCTCGGAATCAGAGTTTGCCACCACGTGGAGGCGGATAAGCTTTTCTGAGAGCGCCATCTGCTCGCGCTGCAAGGCGGCGACAGCTGTAGAAGTGGCCGCAAAAACCAGCGCGGTAGCCAGCAATATCCGTTTTGTTCTCGTAAGTACCATAAAAATACCGTCCATTTCCCATGTAGTATGGCAAGTATGGACGGTATTTTTTGATTTTATACGGTCTATTCTACGATGTTGCATGCCAGGAAGGTCTGGTAGCGCTCCATGAGCTGCATACTGGCCATGGCGGCCATGTCAAAGGCATCGAAGATGCCAAAGACCGCCGAGCCGGAGCCGGTCATGGCGCTGCCCAGCGCACCGCAGTCCTCCATCACCGTGCGGATGGCCAAGATCTCGCCATGCTCTGCCGCCACCAGGGGCTCGAAGCTGTTGCCGAGATACCCCGCCACCTCCAAGAGGTCGCCTTTGCGAAGGGCTTCCACCATGGCGCCGGTATTGGGATGGTAGACCGCCTCTGCCTGGTCAATGGCCTGGTAGAGCGAAAGGGTGGAGACGGAAAAGTCCGGCTTCACCACCAGGTAGAAGCACTGGGGCATAGCGGGAAGCTCCGAAAGCACCTCTCCCCTGCCCTGAGCCAATTTCGTACCGCCCAAGAGCAGAAACGGTACGTCACTGCCCAACTTTTCCGCCAGCTTTCCCAGTTCGTCCCGGGAGAAGGGGTTTCCCTCGTGGCGATTGAGCGCCAGAAGCACCGCCGCCGCGTCGGCGCTGCCGCCGCCGAGACCTGCCTGGGCGGGAATGCGCTTGGTGAGGCGGATGGTGATGCCCTGGGGATCCTTGCCCAGGTTCTGGTAGAAGAGCCC
>CALXCW010000001.1 GCA_944386905.1 uncultured Oscillospiraceae bacterium | reverse complement strand
CAGGCAATTGCCGCGGCTTGTCGCCACAAAAAACCGTCACAGCTGGCCTTGCGCCACCAGCGAAACAGCAAATACACCGCCAGCTGTTCCAAGGGGATCTGGTTTTCCAGGAGCGTTGGTGCTTCCAAGGCGTCGAAGAAAGCCGGGGCATCAGCAGCTAGGTGCTCCATGCCGCCCAGCAGATGCCGCAGGGGCTCCAAGTCCCCGCCGCCCCGACGGCGGCGCAGCCGCGTCAGCCTTCGGCTGCCATACTCCGCCCCCCGGTAGCGATCTGAGAGAGTCTGCCCCGCCACATACCGTCGCGCAGCTATGAGCCGCTCTAACCGAGCAGAAAACTCAAGGAACAGCGCCAACCGGTCGGAAAGTTCCAGACTTCGGCGCTGTAAAATCGCCATAGCCGTATCCCGTCCCTGGGAGACAGCCAGAAACAATGCAGGATCCAGGTCATTGGGCTCCGGCGGCGCATCATCCTGGCGGACAATAAAAGTCAAAGGCGCGGTGCGCGTCAGCAGCAGCCGCGCCGCCTCCGGGCAGGAAATGGAGAGCATTGTCTCCCGGAGACCGCCGTATATTTCCGTAAACCGGGGATGGGTGTGGCAGGTCACCGAAAGGAAGTCCTCTCCCAGCGCTGTAACAATGGGGCAGAGCCCTTCCTCGGTGAGCAGCGGACAATGGCCGTCTTGGAGCGCCATCACCGTTTCACCATCCACCACCGTGAGCGCCCGGCGAATCTGTTCTCCCAGTTCCCCACCCACGGCGCGGTAGCGAGCCTCGGCCTCCCTATCCACCACGATCTCCCACTGGCCACAGCAAGTGTCGGGGCAAGCGCCCGCCAGGCAATGAAATGCCTCCCAGTAGTCCGGGTAGACCGAAACCATGGTCAGAAGGCCCAGGTACCGCCGGTGAAGAGGGTGACATCCCTGCCGTCACGACAATGGGCAGTAATCTCCAAATCAGCGGTGCCGATCATAAAGTCCTCATGGATCATAGAGTCGTTGATGCCCAGGGCTCGGCACTCCTCCAAAGTCTTTTCATGGAAACCGCGGATGGTGTCGGCATAGCCCATACCGACAGCCAAATGGCAGCAGGCGTTTTCATCAAAGAGCGTGTTGTAGAACAGCAGGCCCGTCTCGTTAATGGGGCTGTTGAACGGTACCAGGGCGCACTCTCCCAGATACCGGGCGCCTTCGTCCATGTTCAGCATCTCTTGCAGCAGCGCGTCATTGACCTCGGCCTTGGCCTCGACCACCTTGCCGCCTTCAAATTTCATATAGAAGTTCTCAATGAGCTGGCTCTGGTAGCAAAGGGGCTTGGAGGCGTATACGATGCCCTCCGCCTCGCCGCGCTTGGGAGAGATGAAGCACTCCTCAGTGGGAAGATTGGGATTAAAGAACACCCCTTGCTGGGTCGTCTCTCCGCCGCCGCAAAACACCGCCTCTGGGATCATCCCCACGGTGAGATCGGTGCCATTGGAGGCGCGATAGTGAAGCGACTCGATGCCCAAGCCGTTGAGATATTCGCACCGGGCTTTGAGGTCGCGGTTGTGGGCCTCCCAGGCGGCAATGGGATCTTCGTCCACGCGGCAGGTGGCGAGAATGGCCTCCCAGAGCTTTTCCATCGCCTGACCCTTGGAGAGGCCGGGGAACATCTTCTTGGCCCAGGCGGCGCCAGGCACTGCGGCGATACACCACTGGTGCTTACCCTCAATCTGATCGCGATAGGGTTTGATGATGGGGTAACGGGCCTGCTGGCCCTTTGCCATTTTGGAAAGGTTCATCCCCTTGAGACCATCGGGATCGTCGGAAATCAGGTAGAGCCGCACAGGGAAGTGCTCCGTCCAATATTGGAGCCTTGCCTCCTCAAAGGACTCCACCGTGGAGAGTGCTTTCATGGAGCGATGGCGCACATGGAGCTTTTCAAGGGGCTGATAGGAAAACTCCACAAAAACTTTTCTTGCACCGGCCTTATAGAGCTCGTCGGTGACCATGGCCACAAATTCCGGCTGGTCAAGGCCCGCATTAAGGAATACATCCTGCCCTTTCTGGACGTTGCAGCCCATCCGAGCGATGAGCTTGGCGTAGCGCTTCAATCTGGTTTTCTGCATAGGTATGCCTCCCATCCCGCCGCAAAGGCGGGAAAAATATCGATTTCCACCCCATGATACCAAAGAATGGACGAAATTGCAAGGATGTGGTATCATGGTGTCATCTCAGGTTTACAGGAGGAATTTTTGCATGAAACTGCGATGGATATACATGATTTTTGGCCTGGCAGTCCTGCTGGCATTGACAGGCTGTCAAAAGGAGACGCCCCCCGCTGCCTCCAATACGCCCTGGGCTCTGGAAGTGGAATATGGCGACAGCGGCGTCACCGCCGAGACATTCTCCTATCACTGGGTCTACCAGGGGCAGACCAAAAGCAGCGAGGGCACGGATCCCTTGGCGCAGCTGTCCTCCATCCCCTTCGTCAACAAGAGTAAGACCGGCTCCATCCGGCTCAACTTCTCCGTGGAACCGGATTCATGCGCCGTGACCTGCTACACCAATGCCGACGGCTATCGTGAGGCTGTGGATGTTCCCGTCTCAGGCAACGACACTCTGACCGTGCCGCTGGAAGCCGGAAGTTATCTCTTCTGCGTCAGTGCCGTCTGGAATGAGACCGAAACGGCCGAAGCCTGGGGCAGCGCCACCTACTACTTTCGCTATCTCCCCGCGGGCGATACAGGCGAACAGACCGGCGAGATCTCCCTCTACCGCATCGCCAAACTGACGCCCGACGAGCTCTTCGGCGTCGAGGTCTTTCATAATGGACTCAATCAGCAAAAAACCTGCCGCACCACAGAGGACAAGGGAAAGATTCTGGATTTCTTAAAGGCTCATCTCTCCACCGATTTCACCCAGGTCTTAACCCCCACCCTGGAGGCGGAATTCGTCCTGCGCCTGGCGCTCACCGACGGCTCGCAACTGACACTGGGGTACATCCCCCTGGACGATTCAGCCTGCCTGCTTCTGGGCGGAGTGCCCTATGAAGCCTCTCCCATGGAGCTCTCTACCCTCTGGGACAGCCTCCGCGCCGAAGCTGTCTCCCTCCGGGAAGCCACTCCCGAGGACACCCTGGAGACTTCAGAGACCGACCCCGGCGAAGCGCTGGGAGAAAACTATGTCCACGGCTATCTCCGGGCTTTGGACAGTCAGGTCACCCTGGATCAAATGACATGGATCGACGATCCCGACGAGCCCAACGGCTACCGTCTGGAAACCGGTGAGACCGGCAAAACCTATCCTCTGGCCGAGGACTGTGCCTTCTGGATCCTCCAGGAGCACCACAGCCCCTTCTGCCGTGTTGCCGCCACGACACTCTGGGATTGGGCTCAAATCACCGGATGGGATGTGCTCTTCCGCTTCTACCTCAAAAACGGCGAAATCATCGCAATCGTAGAGCAGTATCGTCCCTGAGGCGGCAGACGCTTTATGGCAATTGCCCAAGGATCGTCCTTGGAGCCTCCGGAAATTGTGCAAAATCTTCAATATTCAAATATTAGCGAATAATCATTGCATTTTCATGAATTTTATTGTATAATTGGTGCATATTCACAAACGAAAGAAGATCGAGAAGGAATGCACACCGTATTTATCGACGGCAGCGCCGGCACCACCGGTCTGCGGATTCACCAGCGCTTGGCCGAGCGTCGGGATCTGCGTGTAGTCACCCTGGGCGAAGCGCTACGCAAAGATCCCCAGGCTCGCAAAGAAGCCATCCTCGGCTGCGACGCCGCTTTTCTGTGCCTGCCCGATCCAGCCGCGCGGGAGATGGCCCAACTGCTGGAAGGCAGCGACGTCATCCTGTTGGACACCTCCACGGCGCACCGCACCGCTCCCGGCTGGGTCTACGGCTTCCCGGAAATCCCCGGCCCTTACGCTGCGGCCATTCCCACTGCCAAACGTATCGCTGTGCCCGGCTGCCATGCCAGTGGCTTTATCGCTCTGGTCGCCCCGCTGATTGCCGCCGGCCTGCTCTCCCCGGAAAGCCGCCTCACCTGTCACTCCATCACCGGCTACTCCGGCGGCGGCAAAAAGATGATCGCCCAATATGAAGATCCTGCCCGTAATCCGCTCCTGGACGCACCGCGGCAATATGGTCTCACGCAAAGCCACAAGCACCTTCCTGAAATGCAGGCCATCTGCGGACTGAAAACCGCTCCCATCTTCTGCCCCATTGTTGCGGACTTTTATTCCGGCATGATGGTCACCGTTCCCCTCTTCGCCCAAGACCTTCCCCAGGGCGTCACCGCGGCAGACATTCGCCAGCTCTATGCCGACACCTACCACGGCAGTGTGGTGCGATATCGCCCCGAAATGGATGAGGAAGGCTTTCTCTCCGGCGCCGGCCTCTCGGGAAAAGACGGCATGGAGATTTCCGTCGCTGGCAACGATGCGCGCATTCTGCTCCTGGCCCGCTATGATAACTTGGGCAAAGGCGCCTCCGGCGCCGCCATCCAGTGCCTCAACCTTGCTCTGGGCTGCGATATGACCGAGGGATTGGTGCTGTAGTCCGGGCATCCACACGCATCAAATCATCTGAAATGAGGTTTTTTCTATGGAACAGATTTCCGGCGGCGTATGCGCCGCGCAAGGCTTTACCGCCGCAGGCGTCCACTGCGGGATCCGCAAGAACAGATCCAAGCGGGATCTGGCTCTGATCTACTCCCAGGTGCCAGCTTCGGCGGCCAGCGTCTACACCGCCAATCTGGTTAAGGGCGCACCTCTGACTGTCACCAAGGCGCACCTTTCCGACGGAACGGCCCAGGCCATTGTCTGCAACAGCGGCAATGCCAATACCTGCAACGCCGACGGCATCCAGGTGGCCCAAGAAATGTGCCGCCTGACCGGCGAGGCCCTTGGCATTGACCCGCACAATGTAGTGGTAGCCTCCACCGGCGTCATCGGCCAGCGCCTGGATGTCACCCCCATTGCCGCAGCCATGCCGCAGCTGGTAGCCGCCCTGGGCGACCACAGTTTGGATGCCGCCGAAGCCATTATGACCACAGACACTAAGGTCAAAGAGCTCGCCGTCTCCTTTGAAGCCGGCGGCAAGACCTGCCGTCTGGGCGGTATCGCCAAGGGCTCCGGTATGATCCACCCGGATCTCGCCACCATGCTGGTGTTTCTCACCACTGATTGCGCCATTGCCCCGGACATGCTGCAAAAGGCCCTCAAGACCGATGTTGCCCATACCTTCAACATGGTTTCCGTGGACGGAGACACCTCCACCAACGATATGGTGACCATTCTCGCCAACGGTATGGCCGGCAACACTCCCATCACCGCCGAAGGCCCTGACTTTGCCGCCTTTATGCAGGCGCTCAACACCGTAACTGTGTACCTCTGCCGCGCCATCGCCGGGGACGGCGAGGGTGCCACCAAGCTTTTGGAGTGCCGCGTCACCGGCGCCAAAACCGAAGCCATCGCCAAAACTGTGGCCAAGAGCATCATCTGCTCTTCCCTCACCAAGGCCGCCATGTTTGGCGCCGATGCCAACTGGGGCCGGGTGCTGTGCGCCATCGGTTATGCCGGAGCCGACGTAGATGTGGAGAAGGTGGATGTATCCTTTGCCTCTCAAAAAGGTGAGATCCTCGTCTGCCAAGACGGTGCCGGCGTGGACTTTTCCGAGGAACTTGCCAAGGAAATCCTGCTCCAGCCGGAGATTGAGATTCTTGTGTCGCTCCACCAAGGTGACGGCAGCGCGGTGGCCTGGGGCTGTGACCTCACCTACGACTATGTGAAGATCAACGGCGACTACCGCACGTAAAAGAGGGATGGACATGGAAGTATCCAATCTGCACAGGGCAGAAATCCTGGTGGAGGCGCTGCCCTATATTCGCAAGTACAACAACAAGGTGCTGGTCATCAAATACGGCGGGAATGCTATGATCAACGAGACCTTGAAACAGCAGGTCATGGAGGATGTGGCGCTGCTGCACCTCATCGGCGTGAAAGTTGTGCTGGTACACGGCGGCGGCCCTGAAATCTCCGATACTCTGCGCCGCATCGGCAAGGAGTCTCAGTTTGTCGACGGTCTCCGGGTCACCGACCAGGAAACTGTGGATGTGGTACAGATGGTGCTTGCCGGAAAGATCAACAAGACCCTGGTCAAGCTCCTGGAAGCCAAGGGCGGCAAAGCTATGGGCATCAGTGGAATCGACGGCCACATGATTATGGCCAAAGTAAAAGATCCCCGGCTGGGCTACGTGGGGGAAATCACCTCGGTCGATGTCCAGCCCATCCTTGATCTGCTGGAAAAAGACTATATCCCGGTGATCTCCACGGTGGGTTCCGACCCGGAGGGCAACACCTACAACATTAACGCCGATACCGCCGCGGCCCATATTGCCGGGGCGCTCCGGGCCGAACGGCTGATCACCATGACGGACATCACCGGCGTGATGATGGATCCCCACGATCCCGAGTCTCTGATCCCCTGCATCGACCTCATCGACGCCAAGGAGCTCATGGCCCAGGGTGTCATCTCAGGCGGCATGATCCCCAAAATTGAATGCTGCATCGATGCCATCTCCTACGGGGTACGCAAAGTCATCATCCTCGACGGCCGGGTGCCCCATGCCATCCTGATGGAAGTGCTTACCGACGAAGGCGCCGGCACCATGGTGGTAGCCAACAAGTATCAGCCCTAATTTCATGGCCTCTTAATTTACAATGTGGGCACAGCCCGGAAAGGAGCGCTCTGACATGGATGTCAAAGCACTGGATCAGCAATATGTGGCGGGCACCTACAACCGCTTCCCGGTGGAGATTGTCTCCGGCAAGGGCTCGATCGTGGTGGATCGCAGCGGCAAAGAATATATCGACCTGGGCAGCGGCATCGCCGTCAATGCCTTCGGCGTAGCGGATGAAACCTGGCAGCAGGCGGTTATTGCCCAGATGGGCAAGTTTCAGCACACCTCCAATCTCTACTATACCGAACCCTGCGCCGTACTGGCGAAAATGCTCTGCGAGAGAACGGGGCTGAAAAAGGTCTTTTTCTCCAATTCGGGTGCCGAGGCCAATGAGTGCGCCATCAAGGTGGCTCGGAAATACGCCGCTGAAAAAAAAGGCAAGGACTGCTACTACATTCTCACCCTGGAGCACTCCTTCCACGGCCGAACCCTCACGACCCTGGCCGCCACCGGCCAGGACGAGTTCCATCAGCTTTTCCAGCCCCTGACCCCCGGCTTTCTCCACGCCAAAGTCAATGACCTGGATGATGTCCGGGCCAAGGTGGCTGCCTATCCTGTGGCTGCCATCCTTGTTGAAATCGTCCAGGGCGAGGGCGGTGTCATCGCCTTGGATGAATCATTTGTCAAAGGCTTGGAAACGCTGTGTCGCGAGCAGGATATTTTGCTCATGTGTGACGAAGTGCAGATCGGCAACGGCCGCAGCGGTCAGCTCTATGGCTATATGAACTACGGGGTCAAACCCGACGTGGTCACCACGGCCAAGGGCCTGTGTGCCGGGCTTCCTCTGGGCGCCACCATGCTGGGTGAAAAGGTGGAGCATACCCTGGGCTTTGGCGACCACGGCTCCACCTTCGGCGGCAATCCCATCTGCTGTGCAGGCGCCATTAGCACCCTCAGCCGCATTGACGAGGAGCTGCTGGCCGGGGTGCGGGAGCGCTCGGCCTACATTGTCGGCCGCTTGCAGGGCAAGAAGGGGGTAAAAGCCGTCACCGGCATGGGCTTGCTTCTGGGCATCGACCCGGTACGTCCCGACGGCGACGTAATCCGTGAATGTCTGGAGCAGGGCGTGCTGGTACTGAGCGCCCACGGCAAGGTGCGACTGCTGCCGGCGCTGAACATCCCTCTGGATTTGCTTGCCCAGGCGGTGGATGTACTGGAAGAAGTTCTGGCAAAATAAGTGCTGAGAAAATTGTTCGGCGCTACATCGAGAAGATGCAGCGCCGAATGTTTTGCTTTTTACTGGTTCACTTTGGGGAGCTTGGCAAAGGACGCAGCCAGCTCTTCATCGGTGGGGACATAGTCGGACATCTGACCGTCGTTAAACTTGCCGTAGGCCACCATGTCAAAGTAGCCCGTGCCGGTGAGGCCAAAGACGATCGTCTTTTCCTCGCCGGTCTCCTTGCACTTGAGCGCCTCATCGATGGCAGCGCGGATGGCATGGCTGCTCTCAGGCGCAGGCAAAGTGCCCTCGCAGCGGGCAAAGAGTTCCGCGGCCTTAAAGACCTCGGTCTGCTCCACGGAGACGGCCTCCATGAGTCCGTCGTGGTAGAGTTGGCTGAGGATGCTGCTCATGCCGTGATACCGCAGACCGCCGGCGTGGTTGGCCGAAGGGATAAAGTCGCTGCCCAGTGTGTACATCTTCGCCAAGGGGCAGACCATACCGGTATCGCAGAAGTCATAGGCGAACTTACCGCGGGTGAGGCTGGGGCAGGAAGCTGGCTCTGCAGCAATGATGCGATAGTCCCGCTCCCCGCGGAGTTTTTCACCCATGAACGGGGAGATCAGGCCGCCCAGGTTGGAGCCGCCGCCGGCGCAGCCGATGATGATATCGGGCACGATGCTGTACTTGTCCAGCGCCGCCTTGGTCTCCAGGCCAATGATGGACTGGTGCAGGAGCACCTGGTTGAGCACACTGCCCAGCACATAACGATAGCCAGGCTGCTTGGAAGCAGCTTCCACAGCTTCGGAAATGGCGCAGCCCAGAGAGCCGGTGGTGCCGGGATGGGCGGCGAGGATCCGTCTGCCCACTTCGGTCGTCTCCGAGGGAGAGGGCGTGACGGCAGCGCCGTAGGTGCGCATGACTTCCCGCCGGAAGGGCTTCTGCTCATAGCTCACCTTGACCATATACACCTGGCAATCCAGATCGAAGAAGGAGCAGGCCATGGACAGCGCCGTGCCCCACTGGCCGGCACCGGTCTCAGTCGTGACACCCTTGAGGCCCTGCATCTTGGCGTAGTACGCCTGGGCGATGGCGGAGTTGAGCTTGTGGCTGCCGGAGGTGTTGTTGCCTTCAAACTTATAGTAGATCTTGGCGGGAGTACCCAGCTTTTCCTCCAGGAAATAAGCCCGAACCAGGGGAGAGGGACGGTACATCTTATAGAAGTCCCGGATCGGCTGGGGAATCGGGATATAGGCCGTGTCGTTGTCCAGCTCCTGGCGGATCAGCTCGTCGCAGAACACCGGCTGGAGCTCTTCAAAGGTCATAGGTTGGAGCGTGCCGGGGTTCAGCAGCGGCGCAGGTTTATTCTTCATATCGGCCCGGACGTTGTACCATGCCTTGGGCAGCTCCTCTTCGCTGAGGTAAATCTTGTAGGGAACTTCATTGCGCTGTTTCATGGTGTATTCTCCTTTCGATTTTCGGTGAGAAGGGCAAAAAAGAAGCCCTTCTCCCAACCTTTCGCTGGGACAAGAGCATACATCTCCTGCGGTGCCACCCGGCTTGGTATCTTGTAATACCCACTTTCTACGCACATTCATGCGCTGCCCTTGGTAACGGAGCGCCTCTCCGTCTCGCCTACTTGTTGCCGTTCAGCTCGCCCTCGCAAAGCCATTCCCCTTCGCGACCATCACCGCACTCCCACCGCCGGCG
The DNA here is from genome assembly GCA_944386905.1 of uncultured Oscillospiraceae bacterium. Classification (GTDB taxonomy): domain Bacteria; phylum Bacillota; class Clostridia; order Oscillospirales; family Oscillospiraceae; genus Avoscillospira. The sequence goes on along the minus strand of CALXCW010000001.1, from coordinate 53,809 downwards.
GCTCTCTTTGGATGCTCTGTCAAAGGGTACTATTTTTGCTCATCGGTTTATTTGTTTTGCATTATACTCCGGTGAAGTCCAGTTGTCAAGAGGGATTTTTTGTGCTACAATTTCCTCAATCTATTCTGACAAAGAAGGCTCTTGCATGATCATCGCAGACGTCCACGCCCATATCTTTCCCCATGCCCTGGCAGAAAAAGCCTCGGCCTCCATTGGCGGTTTTTACGCCACCGCAGCGCATCATATTGCCGACGTGGAGACACTTCTCTCCTTGGAGCAGGAGGCGGGCATCGGCCGCTGCGCAGTCTCCAGCTCCGCCACCACCCCGGCTCAGGTGACCCATATCAACGACTTTATCGCCCAAACTGCGGCGCAAAACCCCAACTTGGTGGGCCTTGGCACCATGTTCCCCACCATGGACGGCTGGGAGACCGCGCTGGAACATCTTCTTTCCCTCCCCCTCAGAGGCATCAAGATCCACCCAGACTTCCAGCGGGTACCCATCGATGCGCCCGCCGCCGTGGAGATGTATCGCGCCATCGCCCGGGCCGGTTTGCCGGTGCTCTTCCATATGGGCGACAGCCGCTATGACTACTCCGCACCGGAACGGCTGGGCAATCTGTTGCGCCAGGTACCGGATCTTGTGGCCATTGCCGCACACTTCGGCGGCTGGCAATCCTGGGATCGCTCCTATGCTTACGTCCTGCCGGAAAATGTCTATTACGACACCTCCAGCTCTCTAATGTTTCTTGGGCGAGATCGCGCTCTGAAATTCCTTGACCACCTGGGCCCTGATCGTTTCCTTTTCGGCACGGACTTCCCTATGTGGACACCCGCTTGGGAACTGCGGCGCTTCCTCTCCCTGGGGCTGGACGCCGATACTCAAGATCGCATCCTGCATAGGAACTTTGAACGCCTCTTCGGTCTGTCCTCCCCCGCCCATGCGGCCATCTCCCAGGGAAAGTAAACCGAAGCGAGCTTTTGCAATATTCGCCCCCAATCTTCTCTCAATTCTACAAAAAGGAGGGTGCTGCATGGGTGAACACGACGGCCACCGTCAGCGACTGCGCGAGCGCTTTTTTGAGTTTGGGTTGGACGTCTTTCAGGACGATCAGGTGCTGGAGCTGCTGCTCTTCTTCGCCATCCCCCGCCAGGACACCAACGCCATTGCCCGCAAACTTCTCAAACACTTCGGCAGTCTCTCCGCCGTTCTGGAGGCCGACTCCCAGGAGCTCAAAGCAGCCGGCTGCGTGGGAGAACAGGCCTCGATGCTGCTTCAGCTGATCCGCCCCCTGGCGCGGCGCTACATGCTCTCGTGCAGCGAAAAGGGACAATTGCTCAACTCCACCCAGGCCTGTGGAGAATACCTTCTGCCCTATTTCTTCGGCGCCACCGAAGAGCAGGTGTATCTGCTGTGCCTGGACGCCCGCTGCCGCGTGCTCACTTGTCGCTTGCTTCAGCGCGGCGGGATCAACAACGCCTCCTTCTCACTGCGCAAGGTGGCTGAGACCGCCATCGCCGCCAAGGCCTCCAGCGTTATCCTGGCCCACAACCACACCAGCGGTATTGCTCTGCCCTCCCAGGCCGACTATGTGACCACCCACCAGGTGCAGACAACCCTGGATGCGCTGGATATCATGCTGGCCGACCATATCATCGTGGCAGGGAACGACTTTGTCTCCATGGCCGAAACCGGCGGCCTAAACAGATTTTAGTGGGCAGCCATTGACTTTTTCCGCCCTTTTGCGTATAATACTCCCGAACCGCAACAACCGAACACAGGGGCGCTGGAGGCTTCTCCGGCTGAGATTGGAAGGACGTGCCCTTCCATGTCCCTTAACCTGATCCGGGTAATGCCGGCGTAGGAAGCTGTTTTGGAGAATTTTTTGATTCGCTTCGTACCGCACTGCCGCTCAGGTTGTGCGGTATTCTTTTTTAGGAGGTTGTTCCATGAACACCTATTCTGCCATGCATGCGCGCTCACGCAGCACTGTTTTGATGCTGTGCGAGGGCGCGCTGATGATCGCCCTCGCGGAGATCCTCAGCTTTCTGCCCCTGTATAAAATGCCCTGGGGCGGCGCCATCGACCTGGCTATGCTTCCCATCTTCGTCTACTGCGCCCGCTGGGGCTTCGGCCCCGGCATGGTCGCGAGCCTTGCTCACGCCATTTTGCAGATGATTTTTGAAGGCGGCATAGCCATCGGCTGGGAGAGCATTATCGGCGATTTCCTGGTGGCCTACGTGGTTCTGGGCTTTGCCGGTCTCTTCTGGAAGATGAAGGGCGGCTTTTTCATCGGCACCACCGTGGGCTGCGCCCTGCGCTTTCTCGTGCACTATGTGGTCGGTGCCACCATCTGGGCGGAGTCCATGCCCCCAGAGTTTTTTGGCTTGACCATGACCACCCCCTGGTTCTACTCCGCCCTCTACAACGGCTTCTACATGGTCATCGACTGGGCCGCCATCATGCTTATCGGCTGGCTGCTGCTCAAGACGCCTGCCCGTCGCTTCCTCCAGCCCTATGCGCAGAAATAATCTCTTTCCCACACTCAAAAGCCGCCCGGGTTTCACCCCGGGCGGCTCCGCTTTTTGGGAAAAGGCGGTGGATTCTTCGCCTCTCCTCTTGACTTTCCTTCAATTTATGATATGCTTTTCTTGGAACCAAACAAAAATACTTTTGTGCTTAAAATTTTTTATGTGGGAGTAGAGCTATGAAAGAACAGATCAAGTGGATCGACAATCACATGCCCTCCAGCGAGGACAAGAACCTGCCCATCATGGCCATCCATGAAGTGGCCAAGGCGCGGTATTTTCACTCCAGCTTCCCCCAGTATTCCATCACCCCTCTGGCGCGGTTGGACGGTATGGCCCAGTATCTCGGCCTGGGCGGTCTCTTTGTCAAGGACGAATCCTTCCGCTTCGGTCTCAACGCTTTTAAGGTGTTGGGCGGCTCTTTTGCCATGGCCCGCTATATCGCCCACCAGATGGGCCGCCACGTGGCTGAAATGACCTACGACTACCTCACCAGTGAGGAGCTGCAGCGGGAATTCGGTCAGGCTACCTTCTTCACCGCCACCGACGGCAACCACGGCCGCGGTGTGGCCTGGGCAGCCCACAAGCTGCGGCAAAAGGCCGTGGTACACATGCCCAAGGGCAGCAGCCAGGCGCGTTATGAAAACATCGCCAAGGAAGGCGCGCAGGTGACCATTGAGGAGGTCAACTACGACGAATGCGTCCGCATGGCCGCTGCCGAAGCTGCCGTGACCCACCATGGCGTCATTGTCCAGGACACCGCTTGGGAGGGTTACGAGGAGATCCCCACCTGGATTATGCAGGGTTACGGCACTATGGCCTCCGAGGCCGCCGAGCAGCTGCGGCAGATTGGCGTCAACCGTCCCACCCACGTCTTTATTCAGGCCGGTGTAGGCTCTCTTGCCGGTGCTGTGGTTGGCTTCTTTACCAATCTCTTCCCCAACGACCCGCCGAAGTTCGTAGTTATGGAAGCCAGAGCCGCCGACTGCCTCTACCGCGGCGCCCTGGCCGGCGACGGCGAACCTAGAATCGTCGAAGGTGATCTCAAGACCATCATGGCCGGCCTTGCCTGCGGCGAACCCAACATTATCTCCTGGGATATTCTGAGAAATCACGTCTCCGCCTTTGTCTCCTGCCCCGACTGGGTCAGCGCCCGTGGCATGCGGATGCTGGGCGTGCCGGTGAAGGGTGATCCCACGGTGATCTCCGGCGAATCCGGTGCGGTCGGCATGGGCTTGATCGCCGCGCTGATGGAGACCGACGAGTACAAGGATCTCCGGGGCTATCTGGGGCTCGACCGCTTCAGCCAGGTACTTCTCTTCTCCACCGAGGGCAATACCGATCCCATGAAGTTCCGCAAAGTGCTTTGGGACGGCGAATACCCCACGGTGTAACCGCATGACAAGCGGGGATGGCACGTCCATCTCCGCTTTTTTCAGCCCATTGGCGCAATTCTCGCATTGCGAGAGAGATTCTATCTCTGCGAGGTGGCATTTTTTCTCTCGACCGGGTAGAATAAAGCCAGAAACCACAAGGAGGTGGCCACCATGGAAAAAAAGACCATTGGTTCATTTCTTTCCGCGCTGCGCAAAGCCGCCGGGATGACACAAAAGGATCTGGCGGAACTTCTACACGTGTCGGACAAGGCCATAAGCCGCTGGGAACGGGATGAGTGTGCGCCGGATCTCGCACTGATCCCGGTGATTGCAGAAGTATTCAACGTCACCTGCGATGAATTGCTGCGCGGCGGACGCTGCAGTCCATCCGATTCCGAGCCGGCGCCTGCCGCCGCGGCAAAGGCCGAAAAACAGCGGCAGTGGATTCTAAAAAAGACACTCTCACAGTACAAAAGCCGTACACTCCTGGCGGCAGCCACGTCTATGCTGGGGCTGATTGCCGCAGCGGCGGCTACAGAGGGCTTTTACCAACGCACGTTGGGCTTTTGGCTGGGCGCGGCATTTGTGCTTTTGGGCGTCGTCTTTCAAATCGTCTTTTGGAACAGCGCCTGGCTCTCTCTCTCCGACGAGACCCTGGACAGCGCCGCAATCGGCCCATGGAAGTACCGTGTCCTCCGTCTCACGGAGTTTTCTCTTGGCTTCAGTCTTTGCCTGCTGGGCGTCATCTGGGGATATGCCGGCAACGGGCTTATGGCCTGGAGCAATGTTCTCTACCAAGCCCTGATCGTCTCCCTGAGCTATGTCCGCACCCTCTACTGGGCCGTGGGCATTTTGACCGGTGGGATTCTCGTACTGTTCTCCCTGCTGCTGTGCCATTTTCTCAATCCCTGGCTGTTGAAACGGGGGGTATTTTCCCTGGAAGAAGCGCAGGCCCAGGCGCTGCTGCGCAACCGCCGCCGCAAAAACCGCGCCGCACTGGTATTCCTTGTTCTGGTTACAGTCACAGCAGCGATCCAAGCCGCCGCCACACTGCTTTGGACACCGGCAAAGATGATGCATGGCACGGTGTACGACCAGGAGGCGGAATTTGTCGCCGCCGTGGAGGAACGCTGGTGGCAGGACGAGAAACCGCTGACAGCGGCAGAATTGCAGCAGCTGGTGCTGCAGTCCTCTGACGGCACCAAAATACGCCCTGTCAGTAGTTATGGAAGCACCACAACGATCACCAATAGCGAGGGAGAGACAGTCTGCAGCTTTTCGGTGCAAAACCACAAGATCTGCTTCCTGCGCTACAATCCCGACAGTGAAACCATCTTCCCCATCGAGGTCATCACCTTTGACGACGCCCGGCGGGCTCTCGATCTTGCACAGCTGCGCAGCGAGATCTTCCTGGGGATCTACGTACTGGAAGGGTTAGCCGTAGTGGTCTGGTATATCTTGGGAAAACGGCGCAAAAAAGCCCTTTAAGGGCACAAAAAACCGGCTGGACATGTGTCCAGCCGGTTTTTCAATCTTTAAAACAGGTTCAGCACAAAGGTGAGCACCAGGAACAGGCCGGCGATCCACTTGGTGAAGCGGGCCAGCTTGGCGTCCAGCGTGGAACCTTTGTTCTTGGACATAAAGCCCTCCGCAGAGCCGGCGATGGCACCAGAGAGGCCGGCACTCTTGCCGGACTGAACCATAACGATGACCACGAGGCCGATGGCGGCAAGAACCTGAATGATGGTGAGAATGAGATGCAGAACTTCCATATTTCCTCCAAACAACATGCTTCCATGACCGTTCTTACGGCCAACGGCAAGCCGTAATCAATTCGTTTTCATAGCAAATGGTATCATACCATAATTTCACCGGAAAAGCAAGCCAAAAATCGAATTATTTCGTCGCCCACTGGCCTGTGGCGCAGCAGTTGAGGTAGGCATTGATAAAGCCGTCCAGCTCGCCGTCCATGACGGCGTTGATGTTGGTCATCTCATAGCCGGTGCGGGTATCCTTGGCCAGGGTATAGGGCATAAAGACGTAGGAGCGGATCTGGCTGCCCCACTCAATCTTCTGCTGGACGCCCTTGATATCGGAGATCTTCTCAAAGTGCTCCCGCTCCTTGATCTCCATGAGCTTGGAGCGGAGCATACGCATACAGGTTTCCTTGTTCTGGAACTGGTCACGCTGGGTCTGGCAGGAGACCACGATGCCGGTGGGCTTGTGGATCAGGCGGACGGCAGAGGAGGTCTTGTTGATGTGCTGGCCGCCGGCGCCGCTGGAGCGGTAGACCTGCATTTCGATATCCTCGGGGCGGATTTCCACCTCCACATCGTCGGTGATCTCCGGAATCACTTCCACGGCGGAGAAGGAAGTATGTCGGCGGCCCGCAGCGTCAAAGGGAGAGATACGCACCAGCCGGTGGACGCCGGATTCGCTCTTGAGGAAGCCATAGGCATTGGTGCCTTCGATCATGATGCTGGCAGACTTGAGGCCTGCCTCATCGCCGTCGAGATAGTCGAGGATTTTATAGGTGTAGCCATGGCGCTCGGCCCAGCGGGTGTACATCCGGTAGAGCATCTGGCACCAGTCTTGGGCCTCGGTACCGCCGGCGCCGGCCTGGAAAGATACCAGGGCGTTGTTGCCGTCATATTCGCCGGTGAGCAGCGTCTCCAGTCGGGACTCTTCCATCTTGGTCTCCAGCTCTTCGTAGCCGGCTTTCAGCTCTTCCAGCATGGATTCGTCGTTTTCCTCCAGAGCCATCTCGCAAATGGTCATCAGGTCATCCCACTGGGAGACCATGTGGGCATAGCGTTCCATTTTGGCCTCCAGCTGGCGGGCACGCTTCATCACTTTCTGAGAGATCTCCTGGTTATCCCAGAAGCCGGGGGATTCAATCTGGGCCTGGAGCCGCTCATGCTCCTCCCGGCAGGAATCCAGCGCCAGGGACTCAGAAAGGCCGTCCAGCTTGGGACGGATGGCGTTGAGCTTATTTTTATAGTCGTCAAATTCGATCATACTCATCAATCAATACCACGCTTTATTTCACATTTCTTCCCTATTATACAGAAGCACCTGCTGTCTGTAAAGAGAAAAGTTGTCGTTTTTCCTATTTTTCCCCGCTAGGGCAGGCCTGCACCAGAATCTGGCGCAGGCCCAGGACGAATGCCGCATCCTGGGCCCGGGTGCGCTTAGCCGGGCCCCTAAGCCGTCCGCCGCCCCGCCGGATTCGTGCCGCAGCATGACGAACACGCAGAAGCCCGTCGATATTTTCGTCGGTATACTCCCGACCGTTTTGATCCACCACACGGGCGCCCCGAGTCAGGCACAGCGCTGCCAGGCCGTAATCCTGGGTGATAACCACATCCCCCGGCACAAGGCGCTTGAGCAGCGCGAAATCCACGCTGTCGGCGCCTTGTGAAACCACGATGGTCTCAGCCCCGGGGCGCTCAATCCGATGGGCTGTATCGCAAAGAAGCAGGCAGGGTATCTCCCACGCCCGCGCCTCCCGAAGCGCCAGCGTCACCACCGGGCAACCGTCGGCATCAATGAGCAGCTTCATCGCAGCGGCTCCTTACTTCGCATTCCAGCCTTGCCCCTCGCATTTCCTCTGCCGGCAAACCACTTTGCCAGGCCCGGCTCTCCCTTGCCTTCATCTGCATGTTCTGTATGGCACTCATCTCCGCTCTTATGCTCTAAGCCGCGCTCCGGCTAGAGCCAAACCGACCTGCTCACCTTTGCCTGTGCCCAAAGAATATTTTCATTATAACACGAAATCCCCTCTGTTTCTCAAGAGAAATTGCGATTTCCAGTTTGCTAATCACCAAAAATCGCAATCAATATCACAAAGTATTCTGCTTTTAGAATGATTATAGGCCTTTTAAGCCACAGTTCTTCCTGAGCAAAAATAGCTGCCCGGGCGCAGATGCAACAGCGTCTGCGCCCGTTGGACATCATGGGGTTCTTTCCCCTGCACCAACATATACTGCTCGTGGCTTCATCGCGCCAGATAGTCCGCCACATTGTCGGCCAGATCTTCCAGACGCTCGTAGGGCTCTGCCCAGGCTTCAAAGGCCTCCCCTTCCATATCCTCCGGCTGCTGCGCCGCAAGCTGCTCCATCAGAAGCCGGATCTGCCGCTGCAGCTCCTGCAATGCCGCAGGCCCCAGCCGTCGCAGCTGTATGTCCTCCAGTTCCGCCAGCGTTGCCTCAATTTCTTCCAGGGACATCATGCTTCCCACCTTTTCTCTTTTCCCCGTTATCATATCACATAGGTTATCGCCGATGCAACAGCCGCGGCTTCTTCGTCACATTTTTCTTTTTCTTCCTTTTCCCCTTGCAGCAGCGTTTTCTTTGTGGTAAAATGTCTAAACAATCCTGAAAATCTTAAGTAATTTTTGTATATATCTTAAAAAGGAGGCGAAGTATCACCCATGAAAACCTATGTTTGTTCCGTCTGCGGCTACGTCTATGACGAGGCAAAGGGGATTCCCGAGGCGGGTATTGCTCCTGGTACTCCCTGGGAGGCCCTGGGCGCAGATTGGGTGTGTCCGCTGTGCGGTGCTGGTAAGAACGCATTCCGCCTGCAGGGCGCACCGACTCAAGCCGCACCCCCGCCGTCCCCTCCGCCGGAGGTGGAACGGGAGCTCTCGGCCATGGAGATGAGCATTCTCTGCTCCAATCTGGCCCGGGGTTGCGAAAAGCAATATCTTGACCAAGAGGCAGCGGCATTCACCCGGCTGGCAGACCACTTCCGCACCCAGGCCGTGCCACCGCCCGCGGCAGATTTTGCCGGGCTGCTGGCTCTGGTAAACGAAGACCTCTCCCGCGCTTACCCCTATGCCCATGCTGTTGCCGGCGCGGCCGGCGATCGCGGCGCCTTGCGCACACTGGTGTGGAGCGAAAAAGTGAGCAACATGCTCAAATCTCTCCTGGAGCGCTATGAAAGAGAGGGTGCCGCCATGTTGCAAAACAGCGGCGTATATGTCTGCACCATTTGCGGCTTCGTCTCTGTAGGTGACGGGCCTCCGCCGCTGTGTCCCGTGTGCAAAGTTCCCAGCTGGAAGTTTGAAAAAATAGAAGGGAGGGCAAAGTGATGGCCGAAGTATTTGCCGTGCGGAATCTCCGCCTATGCACCAAGGACTGCCTGTGCCTCTATGTCTGCCCGACCGGCGCTACAGACACGGAGAACAGTATCATCGACATCCGCAAATGTCTCGGCTGCGGTCGGTGCGCCGACGCATGCCCCTCTGGTGCTATTTCCATGGTGCCGAAGGACATGCCGCCTCAGCAGCCCAAGACCCAGGCCGTGGTGGATGCCCTGCGGGCGCTGATCCAGTCTAAGGCGCAGGCTGAGGCCATAGCCGCCCTGCTCCCTGGCCCCCTGGCCGCCGCTGTGGAAAAATCCAGCCGCCTGATGGCCGAAGATCTCTGCCGTGAAGCTGGGTTTATGCTCCCCCAGAGTGGTAATACCCGCACTTTCCTGCATGCTTTGAGCCAATCACCCGACGTACCCCAGGAGGCCGTGGCGACACTGCTCGATCAGCTCAGATTCAACGAAGAAACGGAGGAACCCCCTATGGAAAAATGGAGATGTACCGTTTGCGGCTACATCCACGAAGGCCCCCTGCCGCCGGACTTTGTCTGCCCCCGCTGTCATCAGCCAGCACGCGTGTTTGTGAAGATCGAAGAGGCCGCCACTCCAACAGCCAGTCCCTACGCCGGTACAAAAACCGAGAAAAACCTGGAGGCCGCTTTTGCCGGCGAGAGTCAGGCGCGCAACAAGTACACCTATTTCGCCGCCGTAGCCCAGGCCGAGGGTTATGAGCAAATTGCCGAGCTCTTCCTTAAAACAGCTCGCAACGAGCAGGAGCACGCCCGTCTCTGGTTTGAAGCCCTAGGTCACATGGGCAAGACGGCCGCCAATCTTCTGGCCGCAGCAGAGGGTGAGAACTATGAGTGGACAGATATGTACGACCGCTTTGCCAAGGATGCCGATGCCGAAGGCTTCCCTGAGTTGGCCGAGCGGTTCCGCAGAGTGGGTGAAATTGAAAAAGCCCACGAAGCCCGCTATCGCGCCCTGCTGAAAAATATCGAGATGCAGCGCGTTTTTGAAAAAAGTGAGATGGCTATGTGGGAGTGCCGGGTCTGTGGTCATCTGGTCATGGGCAATAAGGCCCCGGAGGTCTGCCCGGTCTGCGGCTACAGCCAGAGTTTCTTTGAAGTGCACCAGGAAAACTACTAAAGTGCAGGAAAACCGGCGGAGGCTTGTCCTCCGCCGGTTTTCCAACCATGCTCAGCCATGTTGCTCCAGCCAAACCAGCAGCACCGCCACATCCGCCGGACTTACACCGGAGATCCGGCTGGCCTGACCCACCGAGAGAGGACGCATCTCTTGAAGCTTCTGCCTCGCCTCCAGTCGTAGACCTTGAATGGCGGTATAGTCCACATCCGGCGGCAGACGCCGCCCTTCTGCCTTCTGAAATTCCTCCACCTGCTTCTGCTGCCGGGCAATGTAGCCTGCATATTTGAGCTGAATCTCCACCTGCTCGGTGACCGCGGCGGGCAGACTGGGTCGGGTGGTATCAAAGGGCGCCAGCATGGCATAGCGCACCTGGGGTCGCCGCAACAGATCGGCCATCCTGGCAGAGCCCCGCACCGGCGCTGTGCCCAGGCCGGTGAGCAGTGCGTTGAGCGCCTCGCTCTCGGCCACACCGCAGCTCTCCAGCCGCCGCAGCTCCCGCTCTACTGCCGCATATTTATCCAACACCGCTTGGTATTGCATCTCGCTGACAAGCCCAATCTCCCGTCCGACGGCACACAAACGCCGGTCGGCGTTGTCCTGGCGGTGGAGCAGGCGATACTCCGATCGAGAGGTCATCACCCGGTAGGGCTCCTCGGTACCCTTGGTAACCAGATCGTCAATGAGAATGCCGATATAGCCGTCCGAACGCTTGAGCACCAACGGTTCCCGGCCCAGGATTTTCAGCGCCGCATTGACACCGGCCACAAAGCCCTGCACTGCCGCTTCCTCGTAGCCCGATGAGCCGTTGAACTGCCCCGCGCCGTAAAGGCCCGGAATTTTTTTGCACTCCAATGTGGGTAAAAGCTCCGTGGGATCGACGCAGTCGTACTCGATGGCATAGGCTGGGCGCATCATCTCGGCATGGGTAAGGCCGGGGATGGTGTGGAGCATCTGAAGCTGCACATCCTCCGGCAGAGAGGAGCTCAATCCTTGAATGTAGAGCTCATCGGTGCCCAGCCCGCAGGGCTCGATAAAGAGCTGATGGCGCAACTTGTCGGGGAACTGGTGAATCTTTGTCTCGATGGAGGGACAGTACCGAGGCCCCACGCTCTCAATCGTACCGTTAAACAGAGGGCTGCGGGCAAAGTTCTCACGGATAATGGCATGGGTTTTTTCGTTGGTATATGTGAGATAGCACACAGCCTGGTTCTGAGGCGGTGCCTGAGTGGAAAAAGAAAAGGGCTGGGGTTCGTCATCGCCGGGCTGAAGCTCCATCTCAGCAAAGTCTACACTGCGGGCATTGATCCGAGGCGGTGTGCCGGTCTTGAAGCGACGCATCCGAAGTCCCAGCGCGGCCAAACGCTCCGATAGAAAAAGGCCGGCATGCATGCCGTCGGGGCCGGATTCATAGGCACATTCGCCGGTGATCACCCTGGCATTGAGATAGGTGCCCGAAGCAATCACTGCGGCATGTACATGGTATACCGCTCCCAGGCGGGTTACCACTGCCGCTACCCGTCCTCCTTCCAGCCGAATATCCGTGACCATGGCTTGCTTGAGATCCAGGTTCTCCTGGCGCTCTAAGGTGCGCTTCATCTCCTCCTGGTATTTTCGCCGGTCTGCCTGGGCCCGGAGGGAATGCACTGCTGGGCCCTTGCCGCGGTTGAGCATGCGGTACTGAATGCAGCAGCGATCGGCTGCCTTGGCCATCTCGCCGCCCAGAGCATCCAACTCCCGCACCAATTGTCCTTTGCCCGTGCCGCCGATGGCCGGATTACAGGGCATGTTGCCCACGGCATCGAGATTGATGGTGAACACCACCGTCTTGAGCCCCAACCGTGCTGCGGCCAGGCCCGCTTCAATTCCCGCGTGGCCTGCGCCAATGACGGCCACATCATAGCTTCCGGCGAAATATTCCATGCTGATCCCCGCTTTCTACGGCGATTATTCTACCAGAGCAGAAAAGTTTTTGCAAGTGCCGCCCTTCGACAGACTTTTTCTCCATCGCCTGGTATGATGATACCACAGCTTCACCAAGGCGAGTATCTTTCCCAAATCCCATCTCCTGCCTCACCCCGGCTTCGTGCCGGGGCTTTTTTTGCCTTGACCACGGCAGCGCAATTGGGTATCATAAAAAAAAACGCGAGAGGAGACAGGTCATGGACGAAGCAATGATGCGCCGCGCTCTGGAGCTGGCGGCAGAGGCTGCCAAAGAAGGGGAGGTTCCGGTGGGGTGCGTCATCACCCTGGGAGATACCATTGTCGGCGAGGGGCGCAACCGCCGCGAAATGGGCAAGTCCGCCCTGGCCCACGCCGAAATCGAGGCCATCCACCAGGCCTGCTCCACGCTGGGCGGCTGGCGGCTGTGGCAATGTACGCTCTATGTAACACTGGAGCCCTGCCCCATGTGCGCCGGCGCCATCATCAATGCCCGAATCCCCCGGGTAGTCTATGGTACTGCCGACCCCAAAGCCGGTTGCTGTTCCTCGGTGATTGACCTCTTCTCTCTCCCCTTCAACCATCGTCCCCAAGTGGAGGCTGGTCTTTTGCAGGCAGAATGTGCCGCTCTGCTCCAAACATTTTTCCAGCAGCTGCGAGAAAAACGCCGCCAAGCCCCCCTCCAGCCATAAGTTACCCCGTCTGTCCGCGACGCTCAGTGGCGTTCCGCGGGCAGACGGGGCTATGTTTGGGGGTCAGAGAATTCCCCCGGCTTTGACCGCCTCCACGATCTCGGCCATTTCCTCCGGCGGGCGCACCAGCGCGAAGCGCACATGGCCCTCTCCCAGCTCGCCAAAGGCTGCGCCAGGAGTGCACAGCAGGCCGGTCTTGTGCAGAAGCTCCAGACAAAATGCGCTGGAATCGGAGTAGCCCTCTGGCAGCGGCGCCCAGACAAACATGGTGCCCTGGCTGTCGGGAACCTTCCACCCGATGGAGCGCAGGCCGCCGCACAATGCGTCTCGCCGAGCCTGATACTGAAGCCGCTGCTGCTCCACCCCCTCCTGGGGGCCGTTGAGCGCGGCTTCCGCCGCAATCTGCACCGGCAGGAAGATGCCATAGTCGATCTGAGAGCGGAGCGTGCGGAAGTGCTCCACCACCTGGGCGTTGCCCACCACAAAGGAGATCCGGGCGCCGGTGAGGTTGTAAGTCTTGGACAGAGAGTTATATTCCACCCCCACCTCCTTGGCACCGGGTGTCTGGAGGAAGGAGCCGCCCTCCCGACCGTCGAAAATGATGTCGGAATAGGCGTTGTCATGAAGAATGATAATATGGTAGCGTTGGGCAAACGCCACCAGCTTTTCATAAAACCACGCCGGGGCAGCCACGGCCACTGGGTTCATAGGATAGGAGACCACCATCATTTTCGCTGCCCAGGCCACCGCAGGGTCGATGGCATCCAGGTCAGGCAGATAACCGTTTTCCGCCAGGAGCGGATAGCGCACAATCTTAGCGCCGCAGAGGAACGGGCCCATCTCAAAAATTGGATAGCCCGGATCCGGCACCAACACCACGTCTCCGGGGTCGCAGATGGCCAAACCGATGTGGGTCAGGCCCTCCTGGGAGCCGTAGATTGAGAGGATTTCATGGCGTTCCAGCTCCACCCGATAGCGCCGCCGATACCAATTCTGCACGGCCTCGAGAAGCTGCGGCCGCTCTGTGAGCGCGTAGCGATAATTCTCCGGCCGCAGCGCCGCCTGAGACAATGCCTCCATCACATGGGGAGCAGGCAAAAAATCCGGCGTACCAATGGAGAGGTTGTAAACCTTGCGGCCCGCAGCCTCCATCTCCCGTCGCTTGTCATCAAGCAAATTGAAAATCCCGGCGCCAAAGGCGTCCATTCGCCGGGCAAAGTGCATTTGCATGGTATTCCCTCCGAGGTTATTTGTAATGGCACCATTATACTTCTTTTTTTGCCATTTCGAAAGCCCCGGCGGGAATTTTTGCCCGCATGCAACTTAAATTCAAATCATGTCCAAATCCACAGCACCAGACCGTAGAGAACGCTGGCTCCGATCCCAAAGACCAGCACCGGCCCGGCAATGGCAAAGATCTTTACTGCCGTTCCGGTAACCACACCCTCAGAGCGAAATTCCATGGCCGGAGAGACCACGGCGTTGGAAAAGCCGGTGATCGGCACCAGAGTACCGGCGCCGCCTACCTTGGCAATGTCGTCATAGAGACTCAGGCCAGTGAGCAGCGCCCCAAGAAAGACCATCGTAATGGATGTCGCCGTGCCGGCGAGCTCTTCAGACAGCTCCAGTGCCTGATATCCCGTCAGTACCAGCTGGCCCAGTGTGCAGATCAACCCGCCCACGATAAATGCCGCCAGCACGTTTCGACCGATGGGTGAGTTGGGCGAGAGTTTTTTAACATAGGCGCCGTACTCCTGCTTGGTCATCTTCATGCTTTCACCTCCCTTTGGCGATCTGGTTGTAGTATCCCCCGCTGCGCACTGTTCTAGCAATTTTTCTCTTCGGACACGCCGATGACAGTGGTACTTTCGAGCCAATTGTGGTACACTAGGAGTCAAGGAGGGATTGCCATGAAAATTGTATTCTTCGCAGCGAAACCCTACGACAGCCAGTCCTTCTCCCAGCTGGCTGATCAGTATCCGCAGCTGGATCTGGAGTTCTGGGAGACGGAACTGTCCGTCAAAACCGCCGCCTATCTCACCGACACTGAGGCCATTTGCGCCTTTGTGAGCTCCGATGTCAGCGCACCAGTTTTGGAGACACTGCACGCCCGGGGTGTCCACCTGGTTCTGATGCGCTGTGCCGGTTTCAATAATGTCGATCTGAACGCCGCCACCCGCCTGGGGATCCGCGTAATGCGCGTCCCGGGCTACTCTCCCGAGGCCGTGGCTGAGCACGCCATGGCGCTGGCCCTAGCCGTATCCCGCCGGCTTCACAAGGCCTATATCAAGGTACGAGAGAACAATTTTAGCCTGCAGGGTCTGCTGGGCGTCAACTTCCACGGTAAAACTGCCGGCATTGTCGGCACCGGCAAGATCGGCGCCGCCATGGCCCGAATCTGCCAAGGCTTTGGAATGAAAGTAATTGCCTATGATATGTACCAAAATCCGGATCTGCCTTTCGTGACTTACGTGGATTTGGACACACTCTTGGCTGAAAGCGACCTCATCTCCCTGCACTGCCCGCTGATGGATGAGACTTACCACCTGATCAACCTCGACACAATTGAAAAAATGAAATCCGGCGTGATCCTGGTGAACACCTCCCGGGGCGGCCTCATCAAGACCGACGATCTCATTGCCGGAATTCGAGAGAACAAGTTCTTTGGTGTCGGCCTGGATGTCTATGAGGAAGAGACGCAGAATGTCTTTGAAAACCGGGAAAACGAAATCCTAATGCACTCCACCACTGCCAGACTACTCTCCTTCCCCAATGTGATCGTCACCTCCCATCAAGGCTTTTTCACCGACGAGGCCCTTCACGCCATCGCCACCACCACACTGAACAATGCCATGGCGTACCTCCGTGGCGAAAAAGCCGGCACGGAGCTCAACTAACGCACTTGTCAGAGCTTTGCCGAACGCCTGGCGCTCAATCCCGCAGAGAGCCGTAACCCAATACGAATCAAAAGAGATGGATGTGCCGCAACGCATGTGTTGCGGCACATCCATCTCTTTTGGTTTGCACTGTGAGTGCTTTATCGCCGGAAATCAAAGAATTTTCCCCAAGTCCACTTCCATACGGACGGCAATGCGCGGCAAATTTTTGATTCCCTTAGTCAAATCGGCAACTCGTCGCTCCGTGGTCAGCGTTACAGGGAACAGCTTTTCTATAAACGCCGTGGCGTCCGACTCGCGGATCCCATAGGGATAGGCAAAGAAGGTGACCTCCCCCAGCTCTTCCACAATGCGTTGGTGGCTCTTCTGGAGATCCACCAGCACCCGCTGGACAAAGGATACGTCAGATTCCCCGGACGCCCGGGCAATCCCGTTGGGCCCATCCTTACGAAAGTTTCCCTGGTTGTCCAGATTATGCAAGGCATAGGTATGGGAGCCGATCTCCACCAGTCCCGACCGTTCCATCTCCCTGCACATAT
The DNA here is from genome assembly GCA_944386905.1 of uncultured Oscillospiraceae bacterium. Lineage (GTDB taxonomy): Bacteria > Bacillota > Clostridia > Oscillospirales > Oscillospiraceae > Avoscillospira. The sequence goes on along the minus strand of CALXCW010000001.1, from coordinate 37,595 downwards.
CCCAGGTGAGCGTATCCGGCGACCCGTCGTCCACCTTTTTCACGATGACGGCGATGGCCGCCTTCATTTGGTACTTTTTCAGCAGCGGAAACAACAGCTCATAGTTGCTGCGATATCCATCGTCAAAGGTGAGCATGACTGTCTTTTCCTGCCGCGGCAGCTCCGCTGCCAACTCCCGGGGTAATACGGTCTGGTAGCCATTCTCTTTGAGCCACCGCAGATCCTGCTCCATGCGGCTCTCCGTCACTGTCATACTGTTGCAGGGCATACCATCTTTGACCAAATGGTGGTACATCAGCACTGGCAGAGGATCCTTGGGCGGCATCGCCCGCTCCAGGAAGCCGCTGCACACCAGCAGTCCCAACGCCGCTGCCGCCAACAGGCCCAGGGCAATTCCTGTAATCCACCGCGCGCGCTTTGTCATGGGACGAAATTTCATAGGCCTGTCTCCTTTCACCTCCGGCAGCCATAGACCGCCGGTAAATTCAATTTCTTCCGCCGTGGGGCGAAGCGTACTGCTCTCAGAATGGACTGTTGCTCTTTTATTATGTGTGACACCCAGCAGAATGTCAACGCATGAACTGCCATCATTTTTGTAAATAATTTGCATCTTTTTGCTTGAGCGTCGGGGAAATAGAGCGAGAAATTCGATAGAAAATCCCTGATATCTGAGTGGTAATCCGCCTGTGCGCCGGAAACACCGGTAGCTACAACAGGCATCCAAAATCGTTGCGTTCGGCACTGCTTGTAAAAAAATCCATTCAAATGCCGCCATATCTAATCGTATCAGAGTATGGGGTATTTGAATGGTTATTAAAAATTGCTGGAGCGTGCCGCAAAATGCGGCACGCTCCAGTTTTCACGAGATTCAGTTGACCATGCTCTGGAAGCCACCCAGGGAGGTATAGCGAGAGACGTACCAGCGGGGGATGCGGAAGGGATCGGCGCCGGTGACGTATACGCCGCTGCTCATCAAAAGGCCGATTTCGTACTGTCCTTCCATCAGCGAGAGGGTGTTCTGGTTATAGCGCCCGCTGGGAAAGCAGAGCACTTGACTGGGAATGCCGATTTCTGCAAGGATCCTCTCGCGGGAATCGGTCAGTTCCCGCCGCTGCTCCTCCTCCGTGAGCGTATCCAGATAGGCGTGGGTCACGGTGTGGCTCTCAATGGCCACCAGCCCCGACTGCGCCATCTCCCGGGCCTGCTCCCAGGTCATAAAGTTGGGATTGACGCCGAGATTTTCGGTGATGACAAAGATCGTAGCCTTCATGTCGTACGCCTGGAGCAGGGGGAAAAGCTCCTCGTAGTTGTCCCGATAGCCGTCGTCAAAGGTGAGCAGCACCGGTTTCTCAATCTCGTCCACCCGGCAGAGATCAGAAAACCAGATGGGCGTAAAGCCATTGTCCCGGAGATAGGCAAGCTGCTTGTCCAGCTCGGAAGGGCTGACAAAAAGCTCGGCATAGCCCCAGGTGTCATCGCTGACGCCGTGGTACATCAAAACCGGCACGGTATAGCCCTCAGGGATCTCCCAGCTGACAGCCGGATAGTAATAGGCCATTGTACCCTCCGCATCGGTGCAGCTGTCGAGGCCAAAGACCTCCTCCAGCAGCGCCACCGGCGCAAAGTGGAGCTGCCCGCTGCGGTATACCGGCCCGGGCAATTCCCCGGCGTCCGTGCCCCAAAACCATGCGCCGCTCCTGGCCTCGATTTGCAGCTCGCCCTCCGGCCAGGCGAGGGTGATGACGGTGCCCAAAGCGCTCACCGTTCCCGAGAGGGCCTGGGCCAGATCCTCCAAGGCAAAATAGGAAAGCCCTCCCACGGTGACGCTGGCATACTGGAAGGGATGGGCCAGCACCGTCAGCCGAAGGCCGGCGGCGTTGGGCGGGATATTCTCCGGGGCGGGATCAGGCTCCGGCTCCGGTTCTGGCTCCGGTTCCGGGGCGGGATCAGGCTCCGGCAAGACAATGGGTTCCGGTGCAGCCGGTGGCTCAGACGAAGCAGGGGCCTGGCAGGCGGCCAGAAGCAAGGTCATCAATAGGGCGGCCAATGCAAGGGGTCTCATCATGGGGAGCTCCTTTCCCGGTCGTTAATCGCGTATGGTAAGCTGGCCCAATGCCATCCAGGCCACCTGGGCGTGGAGCGCGGCCAACGTCGGCAGCGCCGCCTCGTCGGGGCAAAAATGGGAGGCGTGGAGCGGCGCGTCGCCGCCGACACCCATATGGTAAAAGCAGCCCGGCACGGCCTGGAGGAAATAGCCGAAGTCCTCCGTGGTCAAGGTGGGCTTGTCCAGCACCGTCACCCGACTATCTCCCAAAAGCGCCCGGGCCGCCCGCTCCACCAGCGCCGTGGCGCCGGAATGGTTGAGAATGCCGGGATAGCCCCAGGTGAAGCGGGTCTCGGCCTGCACGCCCATGGCACGGGCAGTGTTTTCCACCACGGCTTCCACCGCGGCAGTGAGCTTTTTCCGGTTTTCCTCGCCGAAGGTGCGGAGAATCCCCTGCATCTCGGCGTGCTCGGCCAGGATGTTCTCCTGGGTGCCGGCACGGAAGGTGCCCACGGTGATCACCGCCGTATCGGTGGGAGCCACCCGGCGAGACACAATGGACTGCAGCGCCAGTACCACCTGGGCTCCGGCCACCAGGGCGTCCGCCCCCAGATCCGGCTCCGCGCCGTGGGAGGCCCGGCCGGTCAGAGAGATGGAAAAGGGATTGGAGGCGGCATAAAACGCGCCGTAGCGCACGCCCACCTGTCCCACCGGCAGATCCGGCCGGACATGGGCGCCGAAAACGGCGGCCACTCCCTCCAGACATCCGGCGTCCATCATCCGCTTCGCGCCCCCCTGGAGCTCCTCATCGGGCTGAAACAGCAGTCTCACCCGCCCGGCCAGCTCCGCACGATGGGCCAGCAGCAGCTTCGCCGCACCCAGCACGGCGGCCATGTGGAAATCATGGCCGCAGGCATGCATCATTCCGGGCACCTGCGAGGCATAGGGCAGCCCTGTCTCCTCGGCAATGGGCAGGGCGTCCATGTCCGCCCGCAGCGCCACCATGGGCCCGGGCAGCGCGCCCTCGATATCGCAGATCACCGCCGTGTCCAACAGCCGCCGGGGAGCAAGGCCCAGCCCCCGCAGGGCGGCTTCAATGGTCTCGGCTGTCTCAAATTCCTGGTTGCCATGCTCTGGATGGCGGTGAAATGTCCGGCGAAGATCACAAATCCAAGAAAAATCCCGTTGGGCTTGGGTCAAGAAATTCATGCCTGCTCCCCTTTCAGTTTTTCCACAAAGCTCTCCAGCCGGTTGAGGCCCTCGGTGAGCAATGCGTCGTCGCAGCAATAGCTCAGGCGGATGTGGCCTTCCCCGCCGAAGCAGAAGCCCGGTACGGCGGCCACCCCTGCCTCGGAGATCATCCGGCGGCAGAAGTCCGCGGAGCTGAGTCCAAAGGCGGAGATGTTGGGGAACACGTAAAAAGCGCCCTCGGGCCGCGTCACCGGCAGGCCCATGGCCTCCAGCCGCGCAAGGGTGAAGTCCCGTCGGCGGCGGTACACCTCCCGCATCGGAGCCGGATCTTGCTGCAAGGCTGTGATGCAGGCCTCCTGGAGAAAGGACACCGTGGAAACCACGTCGTACTGGTGGAGCTTCTCCAGCTGCCGTTTTACCGGGCCGTCGGCCAGCAAATACCCCACCCGCCAGCCGGTCATGGCATAGGGCTTGGAAAAGCTCTGCACCACGATGGTGCGATCCCTGAGGTCGGGATAGCCGGTGGAGAAGTGTACGGCGTCATCGGTGTAGGTGAGCTGCCGGTAGACCTCGTCACACACCACAAAGAGCGCCCGCTCCCGGGCCAGACGGGCCACGACCGCCAGGCTCTCTTGGTGCAACAGGCAGCCCGTGGGGTTGTTGGGCGAGTTGAGCAGGATGGCCTTGGTGCGCTCACTCACTGCCGCCGCCAGCTGCGCCTCCGTGAGCTGAAATCCGGTGGGCGCAGTGTCCACCGGCACCGCCACGGCGCCGCACAGGCCCACAATACACCCATAGAGCACAAAGGCCGGCATGGGGATGATGACCTCATCCCCCGGCTCAAGGATACCGCTGAGGGCGGTAAATAGGCCCTCCGTCGCACCCACGGTGACAATCACCTCGTCCGGGCCGTAGGTGAGGCCGTGCACCTGTGTCTCAAAGGCGCTGATGGCCTCCAAGAGTCGAGGGCTGCCGTTGTTGGGAATATAGTGGGTATCCCCCCGGTCGAGGCTTGCCTTGGCCGCGTCACACACCGGCTGGGGCGTGGGAAAATCCGGCTCCCCCAGCGTGAGGGAAATGCAGCCGGGGGTCTGGGCCGCCAGGCGGGCAAATTCGCGGATGGCGCTGCGGGGCGAGGCAGCCAGCCGCCGGTTGAGGCGCTCCTCCATGGCTCAGAGGGAGCGCAGGGCGTCCAGCAGCTCGGTCTTGCCGCTGGTGGCGCCGTCTTTCTTTTTAATCACCTTGGCCGGAACCCCCGCCACCACAGTGCCGGCAGGCACGTCGGAGATGACCACCGAGCCGGCGGCCACCACAGCGCCCCGGCCCACCCGGACACCCTCAATGACCACGGCGTTGGCGCCGATGAACACATCGTCTTCAATGATCACCGGTGTGGCGCTGGCAGGTTCGATGACCCCGGCCAGAACTGTCCCCGCACCGATGTGGCAATGCTTGCCCACGGTGGCGCGGCCACCCATGACCACACCCATGTCAATCATGGTTCCCTCGCCCACCACAGCACCGATGTTGAGAATGGCGCCCATCATAATAACGGCATTCTTCTCAATGGTCACCTGTTCACGGATGATGGCACCGGGCTCAATGCGGGCCGGGACATCCTTCATGTCCAAAAGCGGAATGGCAGAGTTGCGGCAGTCATTCTCCACCACCAAATCGGCAATTTTCTCTCGGTTGGCCTCGAGAATGGGCTTCAAGTCCTTCCAGTCGCCAAAGACAATCTTGTCCCCGGCGCCAAAGACCTGGGCCGGGCCATAGTCAATGGGGGCATTCTCGCGGATGTAGAGCTTCACCGGCGTCTTTTTTTCGGCGGTGGCAATATATTGAATGATCTCCTGTGCGTTCATGGTCTCAGCCTCCCAGCATGGTTTGCATGTTGTAAAGTCCGGCGGGCTTTCCCAGCAGATAGGCCGCCGCCCGCATGGCCCCCTGAGCAAAGAGGGCGCGGTCATGGGCCTCGTGCTTGAGCGTGATGGTCTCGGTGCCGGTGTCCACAACAATCTCGTGGATACCCACGACGTTGCCCCGGCGGACGGCATGAATGCCGATCTCCCCCGGCTGCCGCTTGGCCGCCCCGGCCCGCCCCAGCCGCAGCGTGGCTTCGGGCCGAACGGTCTCCATGGCTTCGGCCAGCATCAAGGCAGTGCCGCTGGGTGCATCGACCTTGCGGTTGTGGTGGGTCTCGACGATTTCAATGTCTGCGTCGGGGAAGGCGGCGGCCGTCTGCTTGGCGAGATTGACCAGCAGCGCCACGCCAAGGGACATATTTCCGGAGTAGAACACGGGAATCTCCTGGGCTGCGGCAAAAATCTCCGCTTTTTCCGCCTCGGTCTGCCCGGTGGTGCAGACAATCACCGGGAGCTTCCGCGCCAAGGCATAGGCCATCAAAGCATGGGTGGCCGTGTGGAAGGAAAAGTCGATAATCAGATCGGCGGGGCCCTGGTAGGCATCCAACGTCTCAAACTCCCGCCGGGTCGGATCGGTAGTCAGCTCCGGGCTGACGGCAGCAGCCAGCGTGCAGTCCTCCGTCTCTCCCAGCAGCTTTAAGACGGCGCGGCCCATATGGCCCGTGGCGCCGTGGACGATGATTTCCATGGCCGCCACCTCAGACCCGGAGGCCGCAGCGGCGCATCTCATCCAGCAGTACCTGGCGGTGACTATCCTCCATGGGCGTCAGGGGCAAGCGGAGATAGTCCTCACAGAAGCCCAGAGCCGCCATGGCCGCCTTGACCGGAATGGGGTTGACCTCGGAGAAGAGAGCCCGGATCAGCTTGAGATACGCGCACTGCATCTGTGCCGCCCCGGCCACGTCGCCCTCAAAGAACTTGTGGCACAGCCGGGAGGTCTCAGCGGGAAGGAGATTGGACAGCACCGAGATTACGCCCTTGCCGCCCATGGAGAGAATGGGGACGATCTCGTCGTCGTTGCCGGAATAGAGATCCAGCTGATCGCCCACCAGCGCCATCGTCTCTACAATGGCGGAGATATTGCCGTTGGCTTCTTTGATGGCGGCAATGTTGGGATGCTTGGCAAGCTCCACATAGGTGGCAGGCTGGATAGCCGTGCCGGTACGGGAGGGGACGTTGTAGAGAATCAGCGGCTTGGTCGAGGCGTCGGCGATGGCGTTATACATGGCCACCAGACCCTTCTGGGTGGCTTTGTTATAGTAGGGAGTGACCACCAAGCAGGCGTCGGCCCCCGCCTCACAGGCAAAGCGGGTCAGATCAATGGCGTAAGCAGTATCGTTGGAGCCGGTGCCGGCGATGACGGGCACCCGGCCGGCTGTACGCTCCACAGCAAAGGAAATTGCTTCGCGGTGCTCCTTGTCGGTGAGGGTGGAGGATTCGCCGGTGGTGCCACAGATTACCAAAGCATCAATGCCCGCGTCGATTTGCCAGTCAATGAGACGCCCCAGCTGGGCATAATCGATGCCCTGGGCGTTGAGGGGGGTGATCAATGCCGTGGCTGCGCCGCGGAAAATCGGGTTCTTTGTCATGATCCATAACTCCTTTACAATGGGATTTCTGAAAAAAAGCAGCCGACGGCGGTCGGCTGCTTTCATCCAGAAACAAGGCGGGGAATCCTCCCCTTCTTTGGACAGTAGCTCTCCGCTTGCGCGACAGTCGAAGAGATATTGTCCCTCCGCCCAGAGCCGCCTTGCACCTCGGCGCTCTTCGGCGGTGGTGCCTTTCGCATGCGGCCCAGACCCGTGAAGTCCTCCCGCCGCGTGCTACTCTTCAACACCGCGCCTCTACTCTCGTCATTCAGTTTAGAAAATGGTATCACTATTTCACACAATTGTCAATGGCTTTGCCCATTTTTCCCGCTCCAGCGGGTGTGATACAGTTTATTCACACATCTTTCAAAAAATGTTCGTTTTTTAGTTACCGGTCGTTCAAGATTTTTCTGCGGTCAAGCAGTATGATAATATCACCAGGACGGCAGATGAACAACCTCCTGTCACAATAGATGCAAGTTTTCTCTTTCTCCTCTCTTTTCTTCTTTCTCTTTCTCTCTCAAACGCAGGCCGCACAGATTGCTCTGTGCGGTTTGCGTTTTTTTGTATAACGTTCTGAAAGACGGAATATGCTATTGCCGGGAGGGATGGGAAATGAAGCAAAAGCCTTGGATTGCCTATGTGGTCGGCATTGTTCTCGTGGAGGCGGTGGGCGCGCTCTCGGCGCTGCTGAGCGGCGGCATGACGCTGTATCAAAGCATCGTAAAACCGCCCCTGTCGCCGCCGGGCATCGTTTTTCCCATCGTATGGATAATTCTCTTCGCCCTTATGGGCATCGGCGCGGCCAGAATCTATCTCTCGCCGCCCTCACCGGGGCGCAGCAAAAGCCTGGCGCTCTTCGCCGTGCAGCTGGCAGTGAACTTTTTCTGGAGTATCCTCTTTTTCCGCTTCGAGGCCTTCGGCTTTTCGCTGCTGTGGCTGATTTTGCTGCTGGTACTCATCGTGTGGATGAGCGAGTGCTTCTCCCAGGTGGATTCCCTGGCGGCACTCCTGCAGATCCCCTATGTGCTGTGGGTAGCCTTTGCAGCCTATCTCAACTTCGGCGTCTGGCGGCTCAATTGAGCGGAAGGCAATCCGTTTTCCGCTCCACAAACCAGCGATTTTCTTCTAAAAACAGGAAGGTTCTTTGATTTTGAATCCGAACGGTATACCGGATCCCTGCGCCGCCGGCCTTGAGGCTGGCGGCGCGGCATACGTCCAGCACCCGATCGATTTCATACACCGTCCCGTCCTCCCAGCGGATAGACTTCGGGTACAGGCGCCCCTCCACATCAAAGACGGCGGTCACCTCTACATATACTTTGGGATGTTGTTCCATGGCCTTTTCTCCTTACGCAGGTTTGAAATAGCCCACCGGGTGGATGGTGTGATCGTCCTTGGGATTGAGCGTTCCCAGAGAAGGGTCGCACATGGTCACGGCCCGGGTAACCGCCCCGGGGCCAAATCGGCGGCGAAGATTGTCAACGGTGTCCTCCAGCCGCTCCCGTTTTTCCCGGCGAAGCGGATCTTCAAAGAGACTGAGCTGCACGTTCCCCTCCAGCGGGACAAGCTCCACGCCCCGAAGCCCCACCGAGCGCAGGGGCTTTTGAAAGCGGTAGTTGCTCCGCACCAGCTCCATGGCGACATCGTGCAGCTCCGAAGCCAAGCAGGAGGGCACAGCCAGCCTGCACTGGCGCTCAAAGCTGAAAAGATCGGAATCCCGCAGGGAAATCTGCACGGTCTTGGCCCTGAGCCCATTCTCCCGCATCCGGGCGGCCACACTCTCGGCCAGGACATAAAAAACAATATTGACGTCCTCCAGACAGGTGAGATCCCGGGGCGTGGTGGTGGAGTTGCCCACGCTCTTAATCACCGCCTCCTCCCCCAGAGTCGCCACCGGGGCGGTATCGTTGCCGTTGGCAAAGGCGTGGAGTACATAGCCCATCTTCCCCAGCCAGCTGTGCAGCAGCTCCGGGTCGGTGGCAGCCAGATCGCCGATGGTGCGGATGCACCGCGCCCGCAGCTTGCGCGCCGTGGCCGGGCCCACATACAGCAGTGTCTCCACCGGCAGCGGCCAGAGCACAGTGCGGTAGTTCTCCCGATCCAGCACCGTGACGGCGTCGGGCTTTTTATAATCCGATCCCAGCTTGGCAAACACTTTGTTGAAGGAGACGCCGATGGAAACGGTGATCCCCAGTTCAAATTTGACGCGCCGGCGGATGGTCTCGGCAATCTCCACCGCATCGCCAAAGACGCCCGAATCGGTGACATCCAGCCACACCTCGTCCAGACCGAAGGGCTCGATACGGTCGGTATAGGCGGCGTAGATCTCCCGGGCCAGACGGGAAAAACGGAGATACAGCGGATAGCGCGGCGGCACCACCACCAGTTCCGGGCATTTCTGCCGGGCCTGCCAAAGCGTCTCGCCGGTGCGCACTCCCTGGGCCTTGGCCAGCTCGTTCTTCGCCAGAATGATGCCATGTCGGGCCTCCACATCGCCGCCCACCGCCACAGGCAAATGACGAATCTCCGGGCGGTGGAGACATTCGATGCTGGCATAACAGCTGTTCATATCGATGTGGAGAATGGAACGATCCATGCTCTCCCCCCTCGCCCCCGTCCAAGCGGGGTTATCCTGTTTTTATTATACGATCATTTGTTCGAAAATACAAGGTGTAAAAAACGCCAGCATCGGCCGGCGTTGGAAGGAACGGTATTAGAGCTCCGCAGCCAGTTCGGCCACGGCACGGATGGCGGTATCCACCTCTTGGGCTGTGTTGTACCAGGAGAAGCTGAAACGCACGGCGCCCTGCTCCACAGTGCCCAGCGCCTGGTGCAGACGGGGGGCGCAGTGGGCGCCGGGACGGGTGGCGATGTCGTAAGCCTGCGCGAGGATATCCGACACCGTACCGGAGTCTGTCTGGCCGATGTTAAGCGCCACAATGGCCGTCCGCGGCCCGCCGGAGAAGTCACCGTAGACCGTAACGCCGGGCAAACCGACAACCCCCTGGTAGAACTGCTCCATAAGCTGCCGCTCGTGGCGGGAAATGGCCTCCACGCCCGTCTCCTTGACAAATTGCACTGCCGCCGAGAGGCCCAAAATCCCGTGGCCGTTGAGCGTACCAGCTTCCAGTCGCGTGGGGTATGCCGCAGGCTGGGTTTTGCTGTAGGACTGGATGCCGGAGCCGCCCACCTTGAACGGCGCGACCTCCACGCCGGGCCGGATGCACAGCCCGCCGGTGCCCTGGGGGCCAAAGAGGCCCTTGTGGCCGGTGAAGCACAGCAGATCAATGCCCATTTGCTCCATGTCGATGGGAACCGCCCCCGCCGTCTGAGAGGCATCCACAATCAGCAGCAGGCCGTGTTTCCGGGCCAGGGCTCCCACCTGCGCGATATCCACCAAATTTCCGGTGAGATTGGAGGCATGGGTACAGACGATGGCTCGGGTCTCGGGCCGAATCAGCCTGGCAAAATCCGCAAGATGCACCGTTCCCCGGGCATCCGCCGGGACAAAGCTGCATGCTACCCCCGTCCGCTCCAGGGCATAGAGAGGCCGAAGGACGGAGTTATGCTCCAGATCGGTGGAGATCACGTGATCGCCGGGGCGCAGCACACCTCGAATGGCGATGTTCAGCGCTTCGGTGGAATTGGACGTAAACACCACGTGGTCTGGTCTGGGGCAACCAAAGAGCGCAGCCACCCGGCACCGAGCCTCGTAGATCCCTCGCGCCGCCCGCAAGGCCCCCTCGTGGGCGCCCCGGGCAGGGTTCCCCAGAGTAGTCATGGCTTCCACCACCGCCTGAATTACCTGAGGCGGCTTTTGCAGCGTAGTAGCCGCATTGTCCAGATAGATCACGGCTGTGCCTCCTTCTCCCAGACCCACAGCGGCAGAGTGTGCGTCGCCTCCCAGCGGAGGCCCGCCTGGGCCATGGCCGCGCGCAGCGTCTCCTCCGCCTCCAGGGGAGCCCGCCAGGCCAGGCCACAGCCGGCATGAATCTCCCGGGGCACGGGGATCAGCCGACCGGGGAGATTCGACCGGGCACACAGCTGCTCCATGGCCATGGCATCGGTGGTGGTAAAAAAGGTCACGAGCCAAAAGGTTTTCTTCTCACGCATCGCGCTTTCCCTCCGAAGTTGCAAGTTTCTCCCGGGCGATGAGCGCCGCCCCCAGGGCGCCGGCATAACGGCCCAGGGGATGGGCACATACCGGGCGACCCAGCTTTTGAGAGAGGCGCTCCACCAGATAGCTGCTGTCGCACAGTCCACCGGTCAGCGCCACCGTCTGTCCCAGGCCGTGGCGGGTGCACAGCCCTGCCACCTTCTGCACCACCGACTCCACCACGCCGGCGGCAATGTCCTCCCGTCGGGCCCCGGCGCCGATGTGACCCACCACCTCGCTCTCGGCAAATACCGTGCAAACCGAGCTGATGGCCAGGGGCTTCCCTGCTGCGGCCAGAGTGAAGAGCTCCGGCAGATCCACCGCCAGGCGATTGGCCATAATCTCAAGAAATTTTCCCGTACCGGCAGAACACTTGTCGTTCATGAGAAAGCTGCTGGCCGTCCCCCGCTCCACGGTGATGACCTTGGTGTCCTGGCCGCCGATATCCACCACGGTGCAGTCGCGGCCCATCAGGTAGCGGCCGCCCCGGCCGTGGCAGGTAATCTCCGTGACGGAGCGATCGGCAAAGTCCACGCTCTGTCGACCGTATCCCGTGGCCACTACCTTCCGCCCGGGCCCCAGGGAATGGCCGCTCTGCGCCAGGCGGCAGGCAATCTCCTCCGCCGTCCTGCGGCTGCTCCAGCCGGTGGGCAGTACAAACCGCTCCACCAGCTCCTTTCCCCGGAGTACCACCACCTTGGCGGCGGTGGAGCCCAAATCGATCCCGATATATTCGTCCATCATTCCATCGTCTCCAAAAAAGCAGCCAGACGGGTGGTGAGTTGGCCGGTATCTGCTTGGGAATAGTCCGTCTCCAAGTTGAGATACGAGCGGCCCCGCGCCTCCACAAACTGCCGGATCCAGAAGGATTCCACGGCATAGGTGTGGCAGGATTGGAGGACGATTTCCAAGACGCCATCCACGGCGTACTCCTCCAGCATCTGCCCCAGGTCAGCCAGGCGACCGTCGTTGGGACTCATCACCGAGCAGTGAATGTCGAGATACTTGCGCGCCAGGGCGTCGTAGACGTCCGGGTTCTCTTCATCCACCGGCAGAAGCTTTTCCCGAATGCCGTTGCAGGTGTCAAAGGCCACCACGTCGGCTCCCAGCTCCTCCACCGTACGCAGGATCTTCTCCCGCACCCCGGCGTTGGGACAGCCTGTGACCAGCAGCCGCGGTCTGCGGCGGGAGGTCTTGCCGCACTCCCAGGCTGCCCGCACCTGGGCCGTCCGTGTCTCAATCTCCCGGCAGCGGCCCTCCAGATCGAAGGAAAAACTGCCCGCGTCCAACCGTGTGCCCATCTCATAGCCGCTCATCGGTGCCGGATTGAGCTTGCCCAACTCCAGAAAAGCCTTGAGCGCTCGGCGCTCGCGGTTTTTCCGGCGGATGGCCGTGCGAATTTCCGCCTCTGAGATGGAGATGCCGTAAAAATCCTCCAGCTTACGCTGAAAGGCCAGAATTTGCTCCCGCCAAAAAGCCAGCGCCGCGTCGTCTCGGCGGTGGGGCAGCTGCATCACATAGGTTTCCTTATACCGCCCCAGCAATTCAAACATCTTTTTCTTGCCGTCGCAGGTGGTCTCCCCCACTACAAAGTCCGAGAAATAAAAGTAAGGGCATGTATCCGAGCGGGCAAAGCCGTAGCTGGCCTTGATGAGGGGGCAGAGATTCCGGGGCAGATCCGCCTCCGCCGCCGCGATGGGCTCCTCGCTGTAGGCGCACAGCCCCACCGGCAGCGCCCCGGCGGCGTAGATAAGCTCTGTGGGTACAAAGGTGCAAAAGATGCCCACCACCCGGGCGCCCGCCTCTTTGAGCGCTTTCATACGCAGAAAGCCAGCCCGTCGTGCCTCGCTATAGGTTTCAAAATCTGTGGGCAAGTGCAAGGTTGAAGCTGTCATCGCTACGCCTCCTTTTGTAAAATGCAGGCGTTGACCGCAGTCTCCGCCCGGCACCGAGCCACCAGCAGCCCCAAAGTCAGCCAGAAGAAAGGGGCAACCAACACCATGGAGATTCCGAAAAAAGCCTGGATGGAATAGGCCAGCACCGCCGCCCCCAGGGCGGCGGCCACGCCGTCGCCTCCGGCGCACCGCAGCCACTGCCATGCCGCCATGACCAGCATCAAAAGATAGGCCGCCAGAGCCGGAGCGCCCTGATGGTAAAGCACGTTGAGATACTCGTTGTGGGCCGCGTCGATGTGCGAAATGATCTTTACGCCCAGGTCGGCATCATAGCGGGTGAAAGGCGCAATTTCGGCATAGGCCATGGTATCCGGCCCTGCTCCCAGCCAGAGCCGCTGAGGCGTCAACTCCAAGACCCTTCGCCAGATGTAAATGCGGCCTGAGCCGAAGCTGTCCTCGGCCTGTCCATGGAGAAGCAAGTGGGCTTCGTGCCATACACCAGCGCCTCCATCCCAGATATATACTGCCGCCAGAACGGCCAAGAGCACCACGGCCACAGACAGCGCAAACCATTTGCGCCGCGATTTTTCCACAGGCAGCGCCACCGGGAGAGACACAAGCGCCCCGCCTGCCACGGCCACCAGCGCCGCCATCACCCCCATCGCTCCCAGCACCGCAAGGGTCATCGCCAGCACCGGAAGCAGCCACAGCCTCTGCCGACTGCGCCCGCGCAGCAGCGTCACCCAGAAAAGGGCCGCCGCCAGGGAGAGTACCCCCGCCAGCAGATCCACATTGCCGATGGTGCCCAGGTAAGCGCCGCTGTATTTGACGCCCTTGTCGTAGTAGTTCATCCCTGCCGGGTAGAGCCCCAGGGGATTGGCGCCGGTGAGCTGTATCAGGGCCAGCGTCGCACACAGCGCCACCGCGCCGCTCCAGATCCACAGCAGCCAGGGCCGCGCCGCCCCCAGACGCGCCACCAGCAGGAAGCTCACAGCATAGAGCGTGAGATTGAGTGCCCCCTCCCACCGGCTGACGCCCAAGATCGTCTCGGGAAACCAGGGGGACGCCAGGGCCGACACCCAGGTGAGCACCAGGTAGACCAGGCAAAACCGCTCCGGCCAGGTGCATGTGCGCAGATACCGCCGCAGCGAGAGCCGCGCCCCACGGTGCAGTGCCCACCCGGCCCAGAGGCACAGCGCCAGAAGATAACCGCCGGTGAGGCACCAATAGAGGGTCAGTTTTTCGTTGACGATATCGCCGTAGCCGCCTCGGCCCGGATAGAGCAGATAAAGCCCCGCCATGGCGGCCAGATACACGGCGGTCATCGTCCGACCGGCCGGCGGGCGAAGGCTGGGCTTTGGTTTCGCTTTCATGGCAGACCTTCCTAAAAACCGGCGCCGGAGATCTCCCCGTGCGCCGGTCAGATTGACTCTATTATACTATGTCTGCAAAGGATTTGCAATCTGACGGCTATGTCTCTTCATAGACCGCCTTGGCCATGCGCAGCGCCGCCCAGGCCTTGGGCCAACCGGCATAGAAGGCGGCGTGTGTGAGGATTTCGGCCATCTCCTCCCGGGTTACGCCGTGGTTTTTGGCATTTTGAATGTGGAATTGCAGGGAACTATCCAAAATGCCGCCAGCCATCAGCGCCGTCACTGTAACAATGCTCCTGTCCCGCGCCGACAACTGCGCCTCCCGTGACCAGACCTCTCCGAAGAGCACATCGTCATTGAGGTGGGCAAATTGGGGTGCGAAAGCCCCCAACTCGTCTCTTCCTGCCGTTACCTTGCTCATTTCGTTCCCTCCAATTTCTCATATTCTTCATCGCACACGCGCTCGCACCACTCCGTCCGGCAGTCATCGCCGGGCACCTCAATGGCCAAATGCTGCATCCATGATCCGGCCGTCGCGCCATGCCAGTGCTTCACGCCCGCCGGAATATGCACCACGTCGCCGGGACGCAGCCTTCTCGCAGGCTCGCCCCATGCCTGATACCAGCCCTCTCCGGCCGTAATCAGCAGCATCTGGCCGCCGCCCGCCGCGGCATGGTGGATATGCCAGTCATTGCGACAACCCGGCTCAAAGGTCACGTTGCCGATCACCACCTGCTCCTGGGAGAGCATGTGGAGATAGCTCTTTCCGGTAAAATACCGAGCGTAGGCTTCGTTGGCTCCGCCTGTGGGGAATACGCTCATTTCTTTCACGCCTTCGTCTCTTGGATCCATCGTTCTACCTCCTTCTTACAATTGCCGGCATCGGAGCCGCGGATGGCCAGGCCCCGTGTCACCATTGCCTCCGGCACGAGACGCCGGATATCCCGTTCACTGCTGCCCATGCCGCTGCCCTCATGGGTGCAAAAGGGATGGATGGTCTTGCCTCGAAAGTCCAGCCCCTCCAAGAAGGTGAACACCGCCATGGGCATGGTGTTCCAATAGTTGGGATAGCCCAGATAGATCACACCGTAGCCCTCCAAAACCGGCCAGCTCTTCAAGGGCGGGCGGACATTGCCGCGCTGATCGGCCTGGGCCTGGGCAGTGCAGCGATCATAGCTATCAGCATACGGCTGCGTCTGAGCAATCTCAAAGAGATCCCCATCTGTTAATTTTGCAACGATACTCGCAGCGCGGGCTGTGTTGCCCGTCTCCAGGCGGCGTATCTGTCCGTTTACGTAGTTTTCTCCCGGCCTGGAGTAGTAGGCGACGAGGATTTTTCCCATATATGACACTCCATTTCCTTTTTTTGTTTTTAGTATATCACCGGTTTCGTTGACAGAGAAGCGCCCATTTGGTATGATAGTATTAACTTTTTATTGATGCTAGGCTGGAGTGAAGTGCCATGTACAATCCACTACTCGATACCTTTCTGGCCGTGGCCGACCACGGCAGCTTCACCAGGGCCGCCGAGGGTCTATTTATCTCCCCCACCGCGGTGATGAAGCAGATCAACGCTCTGGAGCGTCAGCTCAACTTAAAGCTCTTTGCGCGCACCCCAACCGGTGTCCGTCTCACCCCGGCGGGAGAGGTGATCCGCCGGGCCACCGCCTTTCTGATGGACTATTCCCAAAAAACGCTCGAGAGTGCCCGGGCTGCCAGCGGCACCTATGACGCCACCTTCCGGGTGGGTACTTCTCTGCTCAACCCGGCAAAGCCTTTCATCGACCTGTGGTATCAAATGAACCGGGACTTTCCCGATTATAAGCTCCACCTAGTTCCCTTCACCGACAGTCACACCGGCATTCTATCAGAAATCAGCCGACTGGGAGAAAAGTTTGACTTTCTCATCGGCGTGTGCGATTCCCGCACCTGGCTCTCCCACTCCGATTTTCTGCCCCTGGGTCGCTACCGCAAGATGGTCGCCGTTCCCCGGGAGCACCCTCTGGCAGGGCGGGACAAGCTCGCGGTGGAAGCGCTTCACGGCCGAACACTGATGATGGTGCCCCGGGGTGATTCCGGCACCAATGACTTTATTCGGTCGGATCTGGAGCGCAACCACCCCGAAATCCACATCGAGGATACGGCGCAATTTTATGATCTCTCCGTATTCAACCGCTGTGCCGAGACAGGCAACGTCCTGCTCACCATCGAATGCTGGCGGGATGTCCACCCAGGTCTGGTTACCATTCCGGTGGATTGGGACTACAGCATTCCCTATGGTCTGCTCTACCGCGCCGGCGGGCGGCAGGATGTACAGCGGTTGATCGATCTCGTCCAGGCATTGCCCCGATAAAAAGATACACCGGCGCCGCAGAAACATTTCGCTTCTGCGGCGCCGGTCGTTCTACTCTGCCCGGGTTTTGAGATATTCCACCAGCTTTTGAGCCGCCCTGCCCATGCTGCGGTTTTTGTTTTCCACCAGGCAGATACTTCTGCTCCGGGGCGGCTGCGTCAGAGGAATCTCCTCAATCTCTCCATGGCGGATGGGCTCATCCGCCAAAAACTCAGAGATAAATCCGATCCCCATCCCCGCCTTAACCAAGGGCAACACCTGATCGGCGGTGGCTACCTCGATATCCGGCTCCTTGTGGATTCCCTGGGAACGCAGGTATTCCTGGAGAAATTGATAGGTATATGAGCCGCGGTTGATGGAGATATAGGGCTTTGCAAAAACCGCGCCGTCGAATCCATCCAGATAGCCCGTTTTGCAGCAGAGTACCTCCCGAAAAGCGCGAATCTCTTCCGTGCGGTAGGCGGGATCCGGTCGATCGTGAAAGGTCACCACGGCAAAGTCCGCCACACCGTTTTTCACCGCCTCGATGGCCTGGGGTGAATTGAGGTTGGCCAGACGGATTTTCACGCTGGGATAGTCCCGGCTGAACGCCGAGAGCACCGGCAAAAGCAGGCCATACAGGCCGATCTCCGTGGCGGCAATAGAAACCAGACCGCCCTCTAGATTTTGCTCAGAGAGCAGCTCATTTTGGGCCTTATGGAGATTTTCAAAGGCAATTTCCACGTGACGATAGAGCTTCTCCCCTTCCGGCGTCAGGGTGACCCCCCGGTTTGAGCGTACAAAGAGCTTGCAGCCCAGCTGGGCCTCTAGATTGTGCATGGCCTTGGTGATATTGGGCTGTCCCCGCAGCAGCACTTCCGCCGCCCGGGAGAAGCTCCCATAGCGAGCCACGTAGTAGAAAATACGGTAGTAGTCATAGGTAATTTCCATGGCATGCCATTCCTTTTATTGATAGACAATATATCTGTTATATATTTTACAGCGTATCTGTCTGGCAGTATAATACGCGAAGATTGAAATGTCAATGGAGGATGCATACCATGAGCGATGTCTTTGAGACCATCACCCTTTGTTTTTTTGTGCTTGCCGCACTCCTGACGCTTCTGGGGCTGTGGCGAAAGCGCGGCAGCGCGGGCCTGTTGGACAGAGTTTTGTCCCTCAGCCTGACCGCCGCGTTTTTACTGGGCATTTTTGCCCTGGCGCCCCGGCATGACCTGCCCTGCTGCGTCGCATGTCTGGTGGGCTACGGTCTTTCTCAGTTCGCCGTAGCCGTGTCGTTCTACGAAATCTACGAAAATCGGGAGATTGCCCATGAATAAGGATCTGACCCAAGGCAGCCCCACGAAAGTGCTCTGGCTGTTCTGTCTGCCTCTGTTCGGCAGTATCATCTTTCAGCAGCTATACAACATTGCCGACAGCTTCGTGGCCGGTAAATTCATCGGGGAAAACGCCCTCGCCGCTGTGGGCAACAGCTACGAAATCACCCTGATCTTCATTGCCTTCGCCTTCGGCTGCAACATCGGCTGTTCGGTCATTGTCTCGCAGTTCTTCGGCGCAAAGGACTACGCAGCCGTCAAAACCACGGTCTACACCGCCTTCCTAGCCAGCGGCGCTGTGTGCCTGCTGCTGATGGCCGCGGGAATCCTCGGATGTGAAGCCCTTTTACATCTGATCCAGACGCCGCAAGAGCTCTTCGCCGACTCGGCGCTCTACCTGGACATCTATGTCTACGGCCTGCCCTTTGTTTTCTTCTACAATGTGAGCACCGGTATCTTCTCTGCCCTGGGCGACTCCAAGACGCCCTTCCTGTTCCTCGCTGCCTCCTCCACATCCAATATCGCCGCTGATATTCTTTTTGTAACGGCTTTTGGCATGGGCGTGGACGGCGTGGCATGGGCCACCTTCCTCTGCCAGGGCGTCAGCTGCCTGCTGGCGGTGATCTACGTCCTGCGGCGGCTGCGAAAGATCGAAACCAACGGTCCCTGCAAGGTCTTTGATCTGGGAATCCTGCAGCGCATTGCCCGGATTGCCATACCCAGCATCTTGCAGCAGAGCTTTATCTCTGTGGGCAACATCGTCATTCAGGGCATCATCAACGGCTTTGGCGCGGCGGTGATGGCCGGCTACTCCGCCTCGGTGAAGCTCAACAATCTGGTCGTTACCTCCTTTACCACCGTGGGCAACGGCATCTCCAATTACACAGCCCAAAATATTGGCGCCGCAAAATACGATCGAGTGCGCCAGGGCTTCACCGCGGGGCTCAAAATGGTGTGGATCCTGTCACTGCCCCTGGTGGTGCTCTACTTCGCAGGCGGCCGGTATTTAATTCCCCTGTTCATCGAAAACCCCTCCGCCGGCGCCTTGTCCACGGGGCTTCGGTTTTTGCAGATCCTGTCTCCGTTCTACTTCATCGTCTCCACCAAGCTGGTGACCGACGGCATTCTCCGCGGGGCCGGTCTCATGGGGCAGTTTATGATCGCCACCTTTACAGACCTGGTACTGCGCGTGGTGTTGGCCTTCGTGCTCTCGGCCACTGCGCTGGGCTCTACCGGCATCTGGTGCGCCTGGCCCATCGGCTGGACGGTGGCCACAGCGGTGTCGGTGGTCTTTTATCGCAAGAAGTTGGCCCACGGCAACGTACAGCCTGCAATGCAGCGCGCCGTCTCCTGACCGGCTCCCTGCTCAAAATCGAATCACACCCGCGCCTGCTGATGCAGCGGCGCGGGTGTGATTTCTTTCTTCAGGTGCTATACATAGAACACTCGACCGGGCTTAATGTCCGTCTTTTCCTTTTCCTCCTGCGCATAGCCAAGAATGCAGAAGCCGATCCCCTCCACATCCTCAGTGATACCCCAGGTTTGTAACAGGGCTTTGCCCTGCTCCGAGGCAAAAACCTCTTTGGCCCGGTGAATCCAGCGGCTGTCAATCCCCATCGACCAGGCGGCGTTCATTAAATTGCCCATGGCCAGGCTGCCGTCGTAGAGATAGGTGCCCTCCTTCTTGGCCAACACCACGATCACATCCCGGGCTCCATAGAAGGGATCCATGGGGAAATGGCCCACAGCCGCGTTATACTTCGACAAAAGCCGCACAGTCTCATCGTCCTGCACCACCACAAATCGGGGCGTCTGGTTGTTGAGGCCGGAGGGGGCATTGAGGCCGGCAGCCACGATCTGCTCCAAATCCTCCCGAGGGACGTGCATCGGCCGGTAGCTTCTGCAGCTCTTGCGGCTGGTGAGCGTCTTTAGCGTTTCATTCATGTTTATCGCTCCTTTCACAGCATGCTGTTCCTCTATCCAAATGGCCCGGGGCGCACTGCCCCGGGCCGCAATTTCTTGTTATGCCTGGATACCCAGCTCTTCGGTGCCCACCGGCTCAATACCATGGGACTTGAGCGTGCCGGAAAAGCTCTCATCGTCACTGACACGGAATACCATGTAGGCCTTCCCGTCGGTGTGGGTAAAGAGAGAGTACATGTATTCGATGTCGATGTTGGCGTCGGCCAAGAGCTTCAGCACCGGAGCCAGGCCACCGGGCTGATCCGGCACAGCCACCACGGTCACCGGCGTCATAGAGAGGATGAATCCATGCTCCAGGAGCAGCGTGGTCGCCTTCTGGGGCTGATCCACAATCAGCCGCAACACGCCGTAATCCGACGTTTCGGCGATGGAGATGGCGCGCATGTCGATGGCATTGGCCGCCAGCACCTGGGTGATCTCAGAGAGCTGACCGGCGCGGTTCTCCAAAAATACGGAGATCTGATGTACCGTCATGTTTTCGTCTCCTTTCAAATCTTGCGCTTGTCGATGACGCGGATAGCCTTGCCCTCGCTGCGGGCGATGGTCTTGGGCGCCACCAGCTTGACCTTGGCATAGATGCCCAGCATAGCCTTCAAGGCGGCCACCAGGCCCTTCTCCATCTCGGTGATCTTGCCCAGGTTGTCGGAGAAGTTCTCGGGGGTCATCTCCACCATGACCTCCAGCGTATCGGAGTTGTTGACGCGGTCGACGATGATCTGATAGTTGGCGGGATAGCCCTGCTCCAGCAGGACAGTCTCAATCTGGGACGGGAACACATTGACGCCCTTGACGATGAGCATATCGTCGCTTCTGCCCATGGGCTTGCTCATCTTTACGTGGGTACGGCCGCAGGAGCACTTCTCCCGGGTGAGCACGCAGATGTCCCGGGTGCGGTACCGCAGCAGCGGGAAGGCCTCTTTGGTGATGGAGGTGAACACCAGCTCGCCCTTGGAGCCCTCGGGCAGTACCTCACCGGTATTCGGATCGATGATCTCGGCAATGAAGTGATCCTCATTGATGTGCATGCCGGTCTGCTCGCTGCACTCAAAGGCCACGCCTGGGCCGGAGGTCTCGGTGAGACCGTAGATATCATACGCCTTGATTCCCAGCTTGTTCTGGATGTCCTGACGCATCTCCTCGCTCCAAGCCTCGGCGCCGAAGATGCCGGCCTTGAGCTTAATTTTGTCCCGCAGGCCCCGCTCGTGGATGGACTCGGCCAGGAAAGCGGCGTAGGAAGGCGTGCAGCAGAGGATGGTGGACTCCAAATCCACCATGAACTGAAGCTGGCGGTCGGTATTGCCCGAGGACATGGGCAAGGTCAGGCAGCCCACCTTATGGCTGCCGCCGTTGAGACCGGGGCCGCCGGTAAAGAGGCCGTAGCCGTAGCATACATGGCAGACATCTTCGTTGGTGCCGCCGGCAGCCACAATGGCGCGGGCGCAGCAATCTTCCCACAGATCGATGTCATGCTGGGTGTAGAAAGCGACGACCCGACGGCCGGTGGTGCCGGAGGTGGACTGGATGCGGACACAGTCCTTCAGGGGCCTGCCCATCAGGCCATAGGGATAGGCGTCGCGCAGATCGTCCTTGGTGAGGAAGGGCAGCTTGTGGAGGTCGGCGACGCTCTGGATATCGTCGGGGGTGACGCCCTTCTCCTCCATTTTCTTGCGGTAGTAGGGCACGGAGTCCCAGACATGGCGCACCTGTTTAACCAGGCGCTCATTCTGCCAGGCGAGGATTTGCTCCCGGCTGGCACATTCGATCTCGGGTTGATAGTAACGTTCCATTGATTCAATTGTTCCTTTCGAGCCCCGATTGGGGCGGGTTGATATGAGAATCGCAGCCAAAGGCTGAGTGAGAGGGGCAATCCCTCCGGCGCTGCGCGCCACCTCTCCAGGCGGGAGCGGCGTTAGGCATTCCGGCCCAGCACAAAGGCCTTCTTGTTGAGCTCCAGGAATTTGGCCGGGACGCTCTTCTCCAAGGCATCCATCCACTCCGCTTCGGTGAAATCGAAATGCCGGGAGAGATGGCCCATGAGGACGATATTCACGGCCTTGCTTGAGCCGGCTTCCTCAGCCAGCTTGAGCGCATCGATGGCATCCACCTGAATCCCCGCGTCGGTCATGGTCTTGACCAGATTTGCGGGATATTCCGCCGCGCCGGTAATAACCGGCATGGGGTTGATCTGCTGGGTATTGGTGACAATCACCCCGCCGGGCTTTAAGTATTCCGTCCACCGTGCCGCTTCCAGGAGTTCGAAAGACACGATGCAGTCGGCCTCGCCCTTGTCGATAATGGGCGAATAGACCTTGTCGCCAAAGCGGACATAGGTGACCACACTGCCGCCCCGCTGGCTCATGCCGTGAACTTCGGAGACCTTGGTGTCGTAATCCTTGGCCAGCAGCAGCCGCCCCAGGAGCTTGGAGGCCAGGAGACTACCCTGACCGCCCACGCCGACGATCATAATGTTTTTCGTTTCCATGTTCAGACCTCCTTGGGGGCGCAGAGAGCGTCAAATTTACAAAGCTGCTCGCACACGCCGCAGCCGGTGCAGAGAGTGGCGTCGATTTGGGCCTTGCCGCCGGTGATGCTGATGGCGGGGCAGCCGATCTTCATGCACATCTTACAGGTCTTGCACTTCTCGGGATCCACCGTCAGAGGCGCCTTGTGCTTGACATACTTGAGCAGCGCGCAGGGCCGCCGGGAGATGATCACACTGGGCTCATCCGCCTGGAGCTCCTCCTTGACAGCCTGATCGCACTCAGAAAGGTTGTATGGATCCACCACCCGCACCCGGCGGATGCCCACAGCGCGGCAGAGGCTCTCCAGGTCAATCTTGGTGCAGGGATCGCCCTTGAGGTTGAAGCCCGTGGTGGGATTCTGCTGGTGCCCGGTCATGCCGGTGATGGAGTTGTCCAGAATGATAATGGTAGAATTGGATTCGTTATAGGCCACGTTGATCAGGCCGGTAACACCGGAGTGCATAAAGGTGGAGTCGCCGATGACAGCCACCGTTTTTTTGCTCTGTTCCGGGTCAGACGCCTTGAGGAAGCCGTGAATGCCGGAGACGGATGCACCCATGCAAATCGTGGTATCAATGGCTGCCAGCGGCGCCACGGCGCCCAGAGTGTAGCAGCCGATATCGCCCATGACGGTGAGTTTGTTCTTGGCCAAGGTGTAGAAGAGACCGCGGTGGGGACAGCCTGCGCACATCACCGGCGGCCGGGGCGGAATGGCCACATCCAGCTTCGGGCCGCTGACCGTGGGATATCCCAGCTTCTCCGCTACAATATTTTGGCTCAGCTCGTCGATCATAGAGAAGGTGTCCTTCCCCACCACGTCGAGGCCCAGATTGCGGCAGTGATCTTCGATGAAGCCGTCCAGTTCTTCCACGACCACCAATTTCTCCACGCTGGCGGCGAAGTCGCGGATGGCCTTCACCGGCATAGGCCAGGCAAGTCCCAGTTTCAAAACAGGATAGCGATCGCCCACCACTTCCTTCACATACTGATAGCTGGTGGAAGCGGTAAGGATGCCGACTGTGTTCTCCCGACCTGGCTCCACGCGGTTGAGGGGTGTGGTTTCTGCGTATTCGGTGAGGGCCTTGGTGCGCTCCTCCACCACAGGATGGCGGCGCTTGGCATTGCCGGGCATCATAATATACTTGGCAGGCGTTTTTTCATAGGGCTTGGCCGGGGGCATGATCCGCTCGCCGGGCTCCACCACGCTCTGAGAGTGGGACACGCGGGTGCACATCTTGATCAGCACCGGCGTATCGAAACGCTCGGAGATTTCATAGGCCAGCTTGGCAAAGGCAAGACCTTCGGCGGAATCCGCAGGCTCCACCATGGGAATCTTGGCGGACTTGGCATAGTGCCGGGAATCCTGCTCATTCTGGGAGCTGTGCATGCCGGCGTCGTCGGCCACACCGATGAGCATGCCGGCGTTGACGCCGGTGTAGCCGATGGTGAAGAGGGGGTCTGCGGCAACGTTGAGACCCACGTGCTTCATGCCGCAAAAACTGCGCGTACCTGCCAGGGCAGCGCCAAAGGCGGCCTCCATGGCCACCTTTTCATTGGGGGCCCATTCGGCATAGATCTCCTGGTATTTGGCGGCTGCCTCGGTGATCTCGGTGCTGGGAGTCCCGGGGTAGCTGGAGACAAAGCCGCAGCCGGCCTCATAGAGGCCCCGGGCCACCGCTTCGTTGCCGAGCATCAGTTGTTTCATGGCGTTTCCTCCTTGTGATTGGATTGATCTCCGATGGAGTCCTTCACCGAAACTACCACCTTGCGGTCATAGCAGGCAAAGACCCGCTGGATCTGCTCCTGGGGCAGAGCCGGGGTGAACAGGCTCACCACCGGTACGATCACCAGGCCGGCGAGCATGCAAAACGCACCGGCGTTGATGGGTGATTGCAGCAAGGGCGGGAAATAGGTGCCCGCAAAGATATTGGCCAGCATCACCACCGTGGAAAACACGAAGCACACCCAGCAGGCACCGCGGGTGGTGCGTTTCCAATAGAGGCCATAGAGGAAGGGCGCTAAAAATGCGCCGGCCAGTGCGCCCCAACTGACGCCCATGAGCTGGGCAATAAAGGTGACGCTGGAGCGATACTGCACAATGGCCAAAACCACAGAGATGGCGATGAATACCACGATCAAAAGCCGCATGGTCAAGATCTGCCGTTTTTCATCCATATCTTTTACTATTGTATCTTTAATGAAGTCCAGCGTCAAGGTGGAACTGGAGGCCAATACCAGAGACGACAGCGTAGACATAGACGCCGAGAGCACCAGAAGCACCACCACGGCAATCAAAACCGTGGAGAGCCCTTCGAGCATAGTCGGCACGATGGAGTCATAGCCGTTTGCGGCCACGTCCACCTGGTCGGAGAAGAGCCGGCCGAAGCCGCCCAGGAAATAGCATCCGCCGGCCACGATAAAGGCAAAGGCCGTGGAGATGATGGTACCCTTGTCGATGGCCTTTTCGCTGCGGATGGCGTAAAACTTCTGCACCATCTGCGGAAGGCCCCAGGTGCCCAGGGATGTGAGCAGCACCACGCCCAGCAGGCCCACCGGATCAGGGCCGAAGAAAGAGGCAAAAACACCGGGCGTGTCGGAGACGGAAGAATCGCTGACCCTGGCCAGGCCGTCCAGCGCCGCCAGGAAGCCGCCCTGGCTCTTGAGCACCGCGCCCACCACGGCGATGATCCCCACAATCATAATGATCCCCTGGATAAAATCGTTGATGGCCGTGGCCATATAGCCTCCGGCAATGACGTATACGCCGGTGAGCACCGCCATAGCGATAACGCACACGGCATAGTCGATGTGGAAGGCCATGCCGAACAGGCGACTCAGGCCGTTATAGAGAGAAGCGGTGTAGGGAATGAGAAAGATAAAAATGATGGCCGAGGCTGCCAGCTTGAGACTGCGGCTCTGAAAGCGGCTCTGAAAAAATTGGGGCATGGTGGCCGCGTCCAGATGCTGGGTCATAACGCGGGTGCGCCGCCCCAGCACCACCCAGGCCAGGAGAGAGCCGAGAAGTGCATTGCCGATGCCAGCCCAGGTGGCGGCAATGCCGTATTTCCAGCCGAACTGTCCGGCATAGCCCACAAAGACGACGGCGGAAAAGTAGCTGGTGCCATAGGCGAAGGCCGTGAGCCACGGCCCCACGGCTCGCCCGCCCAGGACGAAGCCATTGACATCCGTGGTGTGCTTGCGGCAATAGAGGCCAATAAAAATCATCACGCCGAAAAAGACGACTAAAAATGCCAGTTTGATAAACATGTCCATGATTGAATGCTCCTGACTAAAAAGTATAGATGCGCGCCCCTACGGTTGGTGCGGTGGCTGGCACTTACCGCGTGGTCTGCTCCTCGACCAAACGGCCGCCGCAGTATTTCTCGCGGAGGACAGGCTTTTCGATCTTACCAGTGGGATTGCGAGGCACCTTGTCGAAAATAATCTTTCTCGGGCGCTTGTAGCGAGGCAATTCTTTGCAGAAGGCGTTGATCTCGTCCTCAGTGCAAGCGATGCCGTCTTTGATTTCCACAATGGCCGCAGCAATCTCGCCCAGACGCTCGTCCGGCAGGCCGATCACTGCCACATCTTTAATCTTGTCGAAGCGGCGGAGGAAGTCCTCGATCTGTACGGGATAGAGATTCTCGCCGCCGGAGATGACCACGTCCTTCTTCCGATCCACCAGGTAGATAAAGCCGTCCTCATCCATCCGGGCCATATCCCCGGTGTAGAGCCAGCCGTCCTTCAAGACCTCGGCGGTAGCCTCGGGATTTTTGTAGTAGCAGAGCATCACGCCGCGGCCCTTGACAATGAGCTCGCCCACTTCGCCCTGGGGCACATCCCGGCCCTTCTCGTCCACGATCCGCGCCTCCCAGCGATAGCCGGGCTTGCCGATGGCTCCCACCTTTTGAATATTTTCCAACCCCAGATGTACACAGCCGGGGCCGATGGACTCCGAGAGGCCATAGTTGGTGTCATACTTGTGGTGCGGGAATCGCTCCATCCACCGGTCTATGAGGCTGGGCGGCACCGGCTGGGCGCCGATGTGCATGAGCCGCCACTGATCTAAGTAGTAGTGATTCAGATCAATCCGACCGGAATCGATGGCATCCAGTAGATCCTGGCACCACGGCACCAGCAGCCACACGATGGTGCATTTCTCCTCGGTAACCGCCCGGAGGATCCACTCGGGCTTTACGCCCCGGAGCAAGACGGCCTTGCTGCCGGAGATGAGGCTGCCAAACCAGTGCATCTTTGCACCGGTGTGATAGAGGGGCGGAATTAGCAAAAACACGTCCTCGCGCGTCTGATGGTGGTGGTTCTGCTCTGTCTCGCAGGCACTTAAAAGCGCCCGGTGGTTGTGGAGGATGGCTTTGGGGAAACCTGTGGTGCCGGAGGAGAAATAGATCGCGGCGTAGTCGTCCTCAGTGAGGGCCACGGGCGGCGCACTGGAGGAGCAGAAAGTCACCAGCTTGCAGCAGTCCTCGGCATAGGCCGGGATCTTCCGCCCCACATAAAAGAACATCTTAATTCTCGTCAGTCGCGGTACGATGGGCTCCATTCGGGTGATGAACTCCGGGCCGAATACCAGCACCTCCACATCCGCAAGATCCAGGCAATATTCGATTTCCTCGCTGGAATAACGGAAGTTCATTGGCACAGCAATGCAGCCGGCCTTCAAAATACCAAAGTACATGGGCAGCCATTCCAGGCAGTTCATCAGCAAAATGCCCACCTTTGTTCCTTTTTGCAGCCCGCGGCTGAGAAGCAGGTTGGCAAAGCGATTTGCCTTTCGGTCAAAGTCCCGCCAGGTCATCTCCCGGCGATAGGGGGCGTCGGGCCGAGCGCTCTCAATGAGGCTGAAATCTCGCCAGGTGACGGCCTTGTCCCGCTCCTCGGAGGGGTTGATCTCCACCAGGCTCACCTCGGAGCCGTAGAGCCGTGCGTTTCGTTCCAGAAATTCCGTAATGACCATATGTATCTCCCTTTTTCAGTGGTTTTCATTTGGATCCCGTCGGCAGCAACAAAAAACGTCCTCTGCATCCGCAGAGGACGAGAAACCCCGTGGTACCACCTCAGTTTACCGCCGAAGCGGCCTCACAGCGCTGTAACGGGCGCGCCCGTCGCCGCCTACTTGCCGGTTCAGCGGTGCCGCTCGGAACGGTATTCAGCCATCGCGCCTGCGCTGCCTTGCATCAACCGGCAGCTCTCTGGAGCAGGGAGGCAATGCCTACTTGGGTTCTTCATCGCGTTCTTTTCGTATGCACTACTTTATCACTTTCTTCTGATAAAGTCAATGACTATTTTCATGTTTCTCGATCTTTTTCTCTGTCACAAAGCCGTTGACGGTCATATGGGCCACATGCACCCCCAGGTCATCTGTGACCTCCACTGTGTAAAAGCAGGTAGTGCGTCCGCAGCGGACACAGCGGGAATCGGCATATAGGACACTGCCCCGGGAGGCGGTGAGATAGGTGATGTCATGCTGCATCGACACGCTGATGCGGTCAGAGAAGGCATTGGCAGACACGGCAAAGCAGAAGTCCGCCAAGGTAAAGACGGCACCTCCCTGGGGCATACCGGCGGCATTGCGGTGCCCCGGGCCCAGCCGCAGGGCACAGACAGCGTGACCCGGTTCGGCGGCAACAATTTCCACGCCTACCGTCTCAGTTGCAAAGCGATCCGCGGCAAAAAATGCCCGGATTTCCTCTAAGGTTGGCAAATCAATTTCCTTCTTTCCAAGTTTTTATATCCTATACCCGCCGGAATGGAGGCTTATACCTCCACCGTCCGACCGGCGGCAAAGAAATAGAGAAGCGTCCGCTTGACCGGAAGCGTATAGATCTGCCCCAAGGCCTTGGCATAGGCCTGGAGCTGGGGCGCATAGGACGCAGCGCGGCGCTCGATGGTCTTTTCGGTGACCCGGTCTGTTTTAAAGTCCAGGATGGTGAGGCCGTCGGGCTCCACCACAAAGCAGTCCACCACACCCTGGAGCATCAACTGCTCCCCCTCCACGCCATAGCCCACAGAAGCGGCGTCCACCAGGATGGAGAACTTAAATTCCCGCTGCACCTGGGGCTGGGCCAAAAGCCACCGGCCCAGGGTGCTTTCAAAGAAAGCCAACACCTCGTCGCGGCGCACCGCCTCAGCCTGGGGCGGGGTAAGATAGGCCTCTTCCACCAGCCGCTGGGCCTCGGCATCCACGCCCTCTCGGGTCTGACAAGCTCCGAAACGGGCAAACTGCAAAAAGAGATGGGTCGCCACGCCCCGCTCGGCAGCGCTCATGGGGCGGGGCAAAAAGCTGGGGCTTCGGAAGGAGAAATCCCGCCGGGAACCTACAGCGGCACCTTCGGCAGCCTCCTGGTCGGGCAGGCGGCCTTTGAGCTGGGTAGCGGTTACCTTAGCCGGGATATGGGCGGCGGCAGAGTGGGGATAGGAGAAATCCAGCAGCGCCAGCGCCGCTTCGTCCGGCATCTCCGCCGGCCCGGGTGTTTCTGCAGTCAGAACCGTCTGGAGCTGCTGGGTCTGGGAGAGATCGGTGGCCGTAATGCGCCAGGTGTCCGGCCAGACCTGCGCTGCGTCGCACGGGCCGCTCAGGGAAAAGAGCGCACCGGCCTCGGTGCGCACCAGGGCGCTGAGCAAGATCCAATGGCCCGGGCAGGTGGCCGCGGCGCACAGTTCTTCGCTGGGCGGCATGGTCAGCTGGGTGGTCAGGTTTTTCAGCTCCCCGGCCAAACGGCGACTGTAATAAGTCATCACCAGCATGTCCTTGGCGCGGGTCATGGCCACATAGAGCACTCGCAGCTCCTCCGAGATGGCCTCCGCCGTTTTTTTTCGGGCAATTGCCGTCTTGGCCAGGGTAGGATAGCGGACAAACCGGGCAGAATCCACCTGGTTACACCCCAGTCCCAGATCGCTGTCCACCAAAATGGCCTCGCGCATATCCTGAAGGTTGAACTTTCGGGAGAGATCCGCCAGAAATACCACTGGGAATTCCAATCCCTTAGAGCTGTGGATGGTCATCAGCCGCACAGCGTCGCCGACGCCGGC
Organism: uncultured Oscillospiraceae bacterium; assembly: GCA_944386905.1. GTDB lineage: Bacteria > Bacillota > Clostridia > Oscillospirales > Oscillospiraceae > Avoscillospira. The sequence continues at coordinate 8,195 of CALXCW010000001.1, read as the reverse complement.
CTTGGGCATAGGGAGCTGCCCGCCGCTCTCTTTGAGATCGCGCAGATACCATAATAGCTCCGGCAATGCCCGGGCAGTGCCGCCCTCGAAGCTGCGCACGAAGCTCTGAAAGGCCTGCAGGTTTCGCGCCCGGGCCGCTCCGTCATCCATCGCAGAAAAAACTGTGACCATTTCGGTGCGGCGGAAGATTTCCAGCAGCAGTTCGCTGAGGCTGAGGCGGTGGCTCTCCTGCCGCAGTTCCTCCAGCAGCCCGAGGAAGGGAGCAAAGTCGCCGCCCATCTCCAGAAGCGCATCATAATAGTCACGCTTGCGCTGGGCCGTTCTGGGCTGGGCCAACTGCTCCGGCGTATAGCAAAAAACAGGGCTGGCCAGAGCCGCCAGCAGGGGGATATCCTGGTGCGGGTTGTCGATGATTTCCAGCAGCGCCACCAAGATCTGCACCTCTGCAGTGTCCAGCAGACTGCCGCCCCGGTCACAGACGGCGGGAATACCCAGGCGCGCCAATTCCTCCAGGTAGATCTGGGCCGTGTTGGACAAAGAACGCATCAAAATGGCGATATCGCCGGGTCGTACCGGCCGCAGCCCGTCGCCGTCGGTGACGCTTGTCTGGGCACGCAACAGCGCAGCGATCCTCTCAGCCACAAAGGCAGCCTCGGCCCGGCTTTTCTCCGGAGCTTCCGCGCCGCTGTCGGTAAGACAGTGGAGCTCCACGGGACAATGGGGCAGCGGCGGAAAGCAGCGTCCGGGGCGCAGCGCCTCCTGCTCGGTATAGGCAAGGCCTCCCACCCGCGGCCGCATTACCAGGGAGAATACATGGTTGCACGCGGAAAGAATCTCCGGCCTGGAGCGAAAATTCTCCGACAGGAGGATCTTGCGCGGCCGGCCAGGCTGGGCCAGTTCGGCATCGGGATAGGCGGCATACTTTTCGAGAAACAGCGTCGGATCGGCCAGACGAAAACGGTAGATGGACTGTTTTACATCGCCCACCATAAAGCGGTTGCGGCCCTCCTGGGAAATGGCCTCAAAGATCACATCCTGCACGGCGTTGGAATCCTGATACTCGTCCACCATAATCTCCCGGAACCGGGCCGCCACCTCCCTGGCCGCAGCCGTAGGGCGTCCGGTGTAGCGATCCACCAGCAGCCGGATGGCCTGATGCTCCAGATCGGAGAAGTCCAGCACCCGGCGGCGGCGCTTCTCAGCGGCATAGGCCGCGTCAAACCGGGCGGCAAAGTCTACCAGCGTCTGCAGCGCCCCGGTGGTCTTGCCCAAGTCCTCCAGCACCGCCTGGGAGGGCGCAAAAAAGCGATCCTGCCAGGCCTTGAGTTCCGACCAACAGAGGGTGCGCATCTTGCATAGGCGTTCTTTCACCAGCGCATCCTCCGGCTGTCGTACCGTTCCCACCCGGCCGAAGCCGGTGATTTTTCCAGCCACCACCTCATCCCAGCTGCGGCAGGCACTGAGTGCCTGGAGCTGCCGGAGATTTTGGGCGAAGCACGCTCCCAGTCCCTTTTGGATGTTGGGATATGCCTCCAGCTCCGAGAGGGCCTGGGAAAATTTTTCCACCTGTCGCTGGAGGAAGCCGTGAAACGCCTCCAGGAGATACGTCCCCCAGGGTGTCTCAGCCGCATCAAGGCAATCGGAGACGTCCAGCTGCCGGCACACTTGAGTCCGCCAGCGCTCCATATCCGGGCGGCAGCGCATCTCCCGGTGGATCTGCAATACCGCCCCCGGCAGCCGCCGATCATCCCGGCCATAGCCGAAGAGCTCAGCCATGGCAAGAAAATCCTCCTCCCCCGTTGCATAGCTCTCCTCGATCAGCGTCTGCAAAACCCTTTCCTGGAGAGCCTGGCTCTCGGCCTCCTCGGCCACGCGGAAATCCGCCGGGAGCTCCAGCAGATGGGCATGGGTACGCAGGAGATTGCCGCAAAAGGCGTGTACGGTGGAAATCTCCGCCAGGTAAATCCGATGGAGCTGCCGCTGCAGATGGCGATTGTCCGGCTCCAACGCCAGCCGGGCGCTGAGGGCCTGGGCAATCTTCAGCCGCAGCTCCGCAGCCGCGGCCTTGGTATAGGTGATGACCAAAAAATCGTCGATGTTGCAGGGATTCTGGCTGTCCAGCACCCGGCGCAGCAGTCGATCCACCAGTACCTTTGTCTTGCCAGACCCGGCCGCCGCCGATACCAGCAGCGCGCCGCCCTCGCTGTCCACCACCGCCTGCTGGGCAGCGGTCAAGCGCATCTCAGCCATGGTGTTCCTCCTCTTCTTCCAGCCGGGCCCAGAACTCCGCCGCGTCGGTGGCAGCCAGCACCCGGGTTTCTCGGGGGCAGAGATCGGGATGGCAGACGCTTTTATAGTCACAGAAGCGACAGCTTCCCTCGCTGCCTCGGGAAACGGGATTGGGCCCTACGACCCCGGCGGCGATCTCATCGACCATTTGCCCCAGCACCCGCAGCACATGCCGCTCCAACAGCTCCATCTGCCTGGCCGTGGCCAGATTGCCCACAGCCTCGCCCTTTTTTACCTGATAGGGCATATATTTCGGCCGGGCTGGGTCAGCCTCCATGGCAGCAAGCACGCTGTCCCAGCCGAGAACCAGCCCGCGGCGGCGGCGCTCCTCGCGGTGCAATTGCGCCACATCGTCGTCCTCAGGCAGAGGCTGGGTGAGGGTATACTCCTTGCGGGCCGGAAGATACAGCACCCCCGCCGGGATCAAGGCGTCACAGTGAAAATAGTCGGCGCCGAAGTGCTGGAGTGCAAACAGATAGATAAGCATTTGCAGCCCCGCGCCATAGAGGATATCGGTGAAATCAAAGTCCTTCTTTCCGGTCTTGTAGTCCACCACCCGCACATAGGTCTTTCCATTCTCCTCGTAGAGATCCACCCGATCGACGAAGCCGGAGATGCGGCACACCGCCTTCTGCCCCGCCACGGCCACCGCTGGCAGCGGGCCGGAGGCGGAGAACTCCACTTCGCACCCGGCGGGCTGGAAGCGGCTGTGACGCAGCTCCTCGCCCAGATCCTCCACGACGTCCAGCACCTCCGCCCTGGCGCGGCGGAAAAGGTAGGCCGCCCGCTGGGCCTGCTGGGGAAAGCGGGCAGCGGCATAGCGATCCATCTCCTCCACGGCGATTTCCGTCAGCCGCTGAGGCGTTACCTTCGGGAAGCCCCCCTCCTGCCCCACCCGGCGCACCGTCTCCTCCAGCACTGCATGAACAAAGGTGCCGAAGGCTGAGGGATCGAGCTTGGCCTGGCGCCGGGGCGCGGCCTTGAGTCCATAGGCCAGGAAATAGGACAGGCGACATCCGGCAAATTTGTCGATGCGTGAAGCCGAGAGATAGAGCTCCCGGCCATAGAGCCCTTCCACCGTCTTGGGCGAGAGGTCGGTAAAGGCATACTCCCGCCGCCGAGCCAGGTCATCTTTGACCGCAGCGAGGCCCGGTACAGCACCGTCCCAGTGGTGGCGCAGACTCCAGGCGGCCAGGGCGGAAAGATTGAGCGGCGCCTCGCCTCCCACCACTCGAAAGCCATCGGGGAACAGCGCCACCGCACGACGCAGCAGCCACGCCGGCTGTTCTCCGGCGCAGGAGAGCGTCAGACTCTCCTCGGCGGCACTGAGAGCAGCGGCGATGCGGTTCATCTCCTGATCCATCTGGTCGGCGCGGCTGGGCGCCAAGGTGATTCCGGCGGCCTGAAGCTGCCGCCGTTCCTCCTCGGTAAGAAGGCCCTCGGCACCTTTATAAGCCGGGAAAGCCCCATCTTCCGCACCCAACACAAAAAGGTGCTTCGTGCGTCGCTGGCGCAGATCGGCCAGGGCGCCGGCATAGATCTGATCGAGCCCGGCGGGAATGGTACCCACCTGATACTGGGTAAGCAACGTCTGAAACAGGCGGCAAAAGTCCTCGCCGCTGCGGGGCGTGGCGCCCACGCTCAGATACATCTGCTCCAGACTCACCCGGAGGATGTCGTAGAGCTGGCGCAATTCCTGGGCCTGCTGGCCCCTGCCCGCCTGCTCCAGCTGAGCCGCTTCCGCAGCCAGACGCCGGCGCAGGCCGGCCTTTTCGAGGAAGTGGTGCAAGGAGAGCACCATTTCGCCGGTGTTGGCGGCTGCACGCAGTGCTCGCCGCAATTCCACCAGCGGTGCAAGCGCCGCCTGCCGCCAGGTGTTGAGGGTCTTGAGAGCAGCGCGGTCGTCGTCGCTCCAGTCCTCACCGTAGCCCCGGGGGTGAAATGACCAATCCTGCTCCCATAGGCTGCCGCGGATGTTCCAGCGATAGGCATACTCATCCAACCGGTCGCAGGCGTCGCGCTCCATCGGCGCCAGACCGGACTTGAGATACAGGGCCACATCCTCATAGTTCATCGGCCCCGTGGCAGCCTCCAGCGCCGCCACCAGTGCCCCCAGCACCGGCTGAGAGCCCAGGGGTGTTTCTCCGGCGAAGTACAGCGGCAGACCAGCCTGGGCAAACGCCGCACGGAGCGGAATCTCATATCGAGACGTATCACAAAGTCCCACGGAAATCTCCCGGCACCGCACTCCACGGGCCAGAAGGCTTTTGATTGCAAGGGCCGCTCCGGCGCACTCGGCCTCGGGAGAATCGTATTGGCGCAATCGCACGCTTCCGCCCGCGCTGCCGCCCTGGCCGCCGGAAAAGAGGCCGTCTAAAAGCGCCTGCACCGCAGCATTTCGCGGCTGGCGCCGCTCCAGCCGCTCCTTGCGGCAGGGAATCTCCCACCGAGCCGCTAAGAGCGCCAATGCCTTGGCGGTGGCCCGGGCAGGACGGGTGATGGCGCTTTCGCTCTCACCGGTGGCCAGAGCTACCCACATGCCCCGGCTGTTACGCAGCAGCGCCTCGAGCACCTGGAGCTCTGCGGCAGTGAAGTCGGTGAACCCGTCCACATAAAAGGTGCGCGTTTCGGCCCAGTCCGTCTCGGTGAGCTGGGCCGTCAGACGCGTCAGCTTAGCAGCCGGATCCGCCGCCCCCTGACCGGTGACAGCCAGATAAGCCTCATACAAAAGCCCCAGCTCCTGGAGCTTCTGGGCAAACTGGCCCTCTGCATGGTCAGCGGCCTCCAGAAGCGTCGAAGGCTCCAGGCAATAGCTCTGAAACTCCTCGCTCATCCGCACCAAATCCATCAAAAAATCCGGCCGCCGGAGGACGGCGGCATAGAGCCGGATCCGAGAAGCCACCTGCTCGGCAGCCAGGGCCATGGCCAGCAGCCGCCCCCCCTTGTCCAGATAAGCCCGGGCTGCACCGCCGTGAGCTGCCGCCACCCTGTCGGAAAGGCGCGAGAGGCTCAGCACCTCGGCATACCGGCTGATGGTGTTGCCCCCGGCCTCCAGCAGAATGCGCTCCGCCTCATGGGAAAACTGCTCCGGCACCAGAAGAATCTGCCCCGGCATCTCCGCCGCCCGGCGCACCAGCTCATCCACCAGCTGCCCGGAGAGAGCCGTCCGGTCAACACCGGTGAGAAGTGTCAGCATATCATCCCGCCTTTCTGTCGTTGCACCTATTATACGGACTTTGGGCCCGTTGTGCAAGGGGATGACCTTCTCCCCCGTTTCCTTCACAAAAACGGTCACCGGCAGCCCTTGGATGCATGGCAGCGAAATATGGTGCTATAAGCTTCAAACCTCCCATCCCGCGACCTATATTAAGGGCCGCAAAACTTACGTTTTGCGGCCCTTAATTGTATTACGCATTGATAAAATGCAGCAGCGTGTTATAGTCCGCGCCGTCGCACACCAGGTCGCACCGCGGCGGTGAAATATGATCGGTGTTTAAAAAACATGTGTGAAGGCCCAGCTCCGCGGCAGGTACGATGTCGTCCTGGGGGCTGTTGCCCACCATCAGGATCTGCTGAGGCGTGAAGGGAAGTTCATCGAGAAGGCAGCGGAAATACGCGTGGGCGGGCTTTTTGATGTCCCAGTCCGAGGAGATGCGGATGGCATCGAAGGCGTCATAGAGCCCCAGCATTTTCATCTCATACTCCGTAAACACCCGCTGGGCATTGGAGAGAAGATACACCTTTTTCCCCTGGCGGCGCAGGGTGGCGAGAAGCTCCAGGGCGCCGGGATACAGCTCTGCCACCCTGGTTGAGCAGGCACGGAACATCTGTCCTGTGGCGCTGATCAACTGCGACGGCGCCAAGACGCCGCCCTCGGCATAGATCGCTGCGAACACCCGCTCGACATTGATTTCCACGTCTGTGTTTCCACTGCGCTGCCGGGCAGCCTGTTCTTCCTGCTGCACCAAGGCCTGATATCGCTGCTTCAACCCTTCCGGCGTAAATTGCGCCCCCTGATAGCGGTAAAACAGGCTCAGCGGCTTCCAAAGGCGCTCTAAATCCCATTCATCTGTATGAATATGGATCAAGGTTCCGTACAGGTCAAAGATAACGGCGCGGATTTCTTTCATTTTGTTACGCTCCTTTTACCACAAATATTCCGCCTGGAGCCAGCGACGCGCCGTCCCAGCAATGTTGATAGAGAATTGCCCCATCCGTCCGGAGGGGCCACGGCTCATCCGAAGCATTGAGATACAAGCAGATGGATCCCCGATGCAGCGCCAAGCGGCGAGACGCACCGTCCGCCGAAATGACCGCCTCCGGCCCTCGGAGCTCCGGGTTCTCCCGACGCAGCGCAATCAACGCCCGTACCTCTCGGCGCAGCGTCTGCTGGGCCTCTGAGGGTTCCCAGTCCATGCATCGCCGACAATCCGGATCATGCCCACCGGGCAGGCCGATCTCCGTGCCGTAGTAGATACTGGGGCTGCCCGGCAACAGCATCAGCAGCGCCAGCTGCTGCAAGACAACGTCTGGATCGGGCGTTCTGTGAGAAATTCGATCCGTATCGTGGGAATCCAGGAGATTGAAGAGTGCCGGCACCGTCTGCTCGCGGTACATGGTCAGGCATCGCCGGAGATCCCACGAAAACGCCTGGGCCGTGCGGGTCGGATCCGAGAAGAACTGGGCCACGGCGCTCTGCAGCGGATAATTCATCACGCTGTCATAGCCATCGCGCTCCAGCCAGGGGGAAGCGTCGTGCCAAATCTCCCCCAACAAAAAGACATCTTTCCGCACGGCCGTGACGGCCCTGCGCACCGCCGCGAGGAAGCTGTGCGAAATTTCATTGCCCACATCGAAGCGCAGTCCATCCACGCCATAGTCGCGAACCCAGCGGACACACAGCCCGGAAAAGTAGTCCACCACCGCCGGATGATTGGTGTTGAGCTTAGGCATACCGGCCGCAAATGCAAAAGAAAAATACCGCCCGTCCCGGGTACTGTAGCCTTGGGGGATGGGCCATTCATTGACCATAAACCAGTCCCAGTACGGCGAGGCCGGGCCATTGGCCTTCACATCCTGCCAGGGCGCAAACTGTTCGCCGCAGTGATTAAAGACGGCGTCCAGCATCACCCGCATTCCCCGCTGGTGGGCCGCCTCGATAAGCTCCAGGAGGTCTTGATTCGTTCCAAACCAGGGGTCCACCTGCTCATAATTCCGGGTATCATACTTATGGATGGACGGCGCATCCCAGACCGGCGTGAGGTAAATGCCGGAGATTCCCAGGTCTTGCAGGTATCCCAGCTTTTCCTGAATGCCGCGGAGGTTTCCGCCGTAGCGCTCCAGGTTGGTCACAGGCCCCCTGCCCCAGGGGCGCAGCCTCGGCTCCGGCGCACTGCCGGCTCCACGGCAGAAGCGATCCGGAAAAATCTGATACCAGACCGTCTCGCTCACCCACTGCGGCGGCGCCGGGATATCCGATACGTTCATCCACGGCTGGTAGAAATCCGTACACACCTCCGGCCTGCGCTGCTCAGGACGATAGAGGCCTGCTTCGCCGTAGTACCACGCCTCTGTCCCTCGCCGCACCTCGAAGAAATAGCGGCAGCGCTTATAGGGCGGCGCGATGCGGATGCTCCAGAGATTTTGCAAGCCGATTTGCTGACACTGGGTCAGCTCTTCCACATAAGTCTCCTTCCAATTCTGGTTGCCGCCCAGGATCCCGGCGTCAAAGGGATCCCCCCAGTGGAGGCGCACCCGCTCCACCAAAAGATCCGTCTGCACACGCAGTAAAAGTGCCGCCTCATTGACGGCATAGCTCCAAGGCGCACAGGCACGATGCCAAATCATAGGATCATACATGGTGTTTTCCATCCTTTCTCCCGGGCGGATGGAGCCGCCCGGGGTGC